>JBNJDC010000192.1:0-3500 GCA_051744565.1 bacterium | reverse complement strand
AATAATTCATTCCCAAATAAAAAGAGTGATTATAATGAATGACAGCGTAAAAAGGTTACTTTTTGTTGGCTTTATCATAGTGGGAGCAATATTTCTTTATCAGTATATTGAACAAACTCAGCAGGTTCATGAACCATCCTGGACTGAATTTAAAACCCAGGTGGAAAATGACAATATTCAACATATAGTTTTTGTAAAATCTCCCGAGGGAAACCTTGTCGCGCTGGAGGGGGAATACAACCAGCCCGTCTCCGCCGAGCAGGTTGATTATCCCGAGTTTAAGCTGGCCGCCCTGGCCGTCGAAAAAGCCCAGGAAAATATCTGGGAACTTCTTGATCAGCGAAATATCGAAATGGAAACTCGAACCGACGAAGAGTCCTGGTGGACCATGCTCCTGGTAAACTCCCTCCCTATTCTGTTAATTGTTGGAATCTGGCTCTACTTCATCCACCGCACCCGCAAATCCATGGGCGGCGGGAGCGGCATGATGGGCGTTGGCGAGAGCAAAGCTGAACTGTACGACGAAGAAACACCGGACGTTACTTTTGACGACGTTGCCGGCTACTCCGGTCCCAAAAACGAAGTCCGACAGGTTATTGAATTTTTACAGAACCCGGAAAAATTTGATCGCCTGGGCGGCGAAATTCCCAAGGGGATTTTAATGGTCGGTCCGCCCGGAACCGGTAAAACATTGACCGCCCGGGCCATTGCCGGCGAAGCGGGCGTTCCCTATCTTTCAACCGAAGGCTCGGATTTCATGGAAATGTTTGTCGGGGTGGGCGCCAGCCGGGTACGGGACCTGTTTGAACGGGCCAAGGAACTCTCACCTTCTATAATATTCATCGATGAAATCGACTCGGTGGGACGAAAACGCGGAGCCGGCCTGGGAGGCGGCCACGATGAACGAGAACAAACGCTGAACCAGCTTCTTTCGGAAATGGATGGTTTTGAACCAAATACCGGTGTCATCTTAATTGGCGCCACAAATCGACCGGATATCCTGGATCCCGCTCTGCAGCGGCCGGGCCGTTTTGATCGCCAGGTTACCTTTGAAATGCCCACGCTTGAGGAAAGAAAAGATATCCTTAAACTGCATGCCCAGGACAAACCAATTAAAGGTGAAGTGGATCTTGATGAAATTGCCAGCGGCACTCCCGGATTCTCCGGCGCCGATTTAAAAAATCTGCTCAACGAAGCTGCTCTTTTAGCCGCTGAAAAAGATTTGGACAATATTCCCAAGGAAGTCGTGGATGAAGCCCGTGACAAGGTCCTGATGGGCCTGCGGCGGGAGGAAATGGTAATCAGCGATGATGAAAAGAAAACCATGGCCACCCACGAGTCCGGTCATACTCTTGTCGGTTATTTTTCCGAAAATACCGACCCCGTCCACAAGGTTACCATTATTCCCCGCGGACGTTCTTTAGGCGCCACCCAGCAGCTTCCCCTGGAAGAAAAAAAGATGTACACCCGGGAAGATCTGATGGGCCGGCTGGCCGTCCTGATGGCCGGTCGAGCTGCCGAACAGTTAAAAATGGAGACCATCACCAACGGAGCCCAGGACGACCTGCGCCGGGCAACAAAGATGGCCAGAAAAATGGTCCTGCAGTGGGGAATGAGTCCGGAGCTGGGTAATATGGCTTACCAGGACAACAACGGTAACGTTTTTCTCGGCGAAGAAATGGGAAACCAACGTGAATACAGTGAAAAAACTGCAGAACAGATTGACGAGGCCGTCCACCAGATTATTATTGAAGCAACCAATAAAGCGCGAAACATCCTTGAGGAGTACACTGAACTTCTCGATAAAGCTATTGAATGTCTCATGGAAAAGGAAACTCTGAACGCCGAGGAGATTGAAACTCTACTGGAAACCGGGGAATTACCTGAAGTAGATGAAGGCGAAGAAGATGAAAATAAAGAAAAAACGGAAGATACAAAAGCTGCTGATAACAGTGAACAGAATTCGAACGAAAACGACAATGAAGAGGAAGATACGGAGGAAAATAATACCGTTGAACCCGATAAACCGGACCTGGACAAATTAAAAGAAACTCTCAATGAAGCTAAAAAAAATCTCAACCCGGATGAAGATTCTGATGATAACTAACCTTTTGCTTAACCTCTTCCCTCCCGCAAGGAAGAATGTCCGGTCAGGATTAAAGTATGATTGATAAGGACGAATTAACTGAAGTTGGCGCCGGGATCAAAATTTCAATAAAAAACTTTGTCTCCGAAAAACCAAATGTTGAAGAACTTATTTCCCGGGCCCTGGAGTTAGAAGTCAACCTGGTGGATATTGTAAATGTCCTCGGAATTGCCCGGACTGAAAACCGGGTTGGAAAAGTAATAAACAATCTGGACTGTCGCGAAGACTTATTTATCATTACCAAGGGCGGAATCAACTGGGAAAGTGAAAATGGTATCCAGCCCGCCGGCAGTCCTGAAAATATTCGGGAAAACGTAGAAAAAAGTCTTCAAAAGCTTGGCGTGGATACTATAGACTGTTTCCAGATCTACTGGCCCGATAAAACGGTTCCCCTGGACGAAACAATCGGCCAGCTTGACCGGCTGCGGGAAGAGGGGCTAATCCGCTATACCGGCGTGGCAAATTTCTCCCGTTCCCAATTAAAAACAGCCCTCCAGGGGGGGACAATAGATTACATCCAGTTTCCCTATAATTTATACCGGCGCCAGGCTGAAAGTAATTTGCTTGATTACTGCCAGCAAAATCAAATAAGATCAATTGCCCACGAAGGACTATGCCACGGCCTGTTTACGGATGAATTTATTGCCGGTGAACTAAACCTGGAAAATTCTTTCCGGGGACCAACCGAATATATAGATAAAAATTATCCCCTGTTCAGGTCTATCACCAAAAAAATTGCAGAATATGTAAAAGATAGCGAGATAACCGGTTCATTCACCTCAACAATGATCAAATGGGGGCTCAAGCAGAAAGGACTGGATCATTTTGTAGTCGTGGCTTATGATCCCGAACACATCGACAAAATTGCCGGCGCCCGGGAGATTGAACTGACCGCAAAACAGGCGAAAGAAATTACTTCCCTGGCCCGGGAAGAACTGGAGAAAAATCTGGATGAAGATAGTCTGGCAGCAATTCTCCCCGAATACATGGATAAGGATTAACTTTGAACTACAGTTTTAATTTTATAAAGAAATTATTGACCCGGATTGTTAAAAACGCCGGCGATTTCTTGCTGGAACTGGGCCGGGATTTCAAAAATGGGTTCATGGATAAAATGTTAATGCTGCGCGCCGCTGCTCTAAGTTATACCACCGTTCTGTGCATAATTCCACTTCTCGCCGTGGCCTTTACAGTATCCAACTTACTACTTGCCCAGATGGATCCGGCCGAAACCGACCAGCTGATCGATTCTTTCCTCGTTCGAATTATTCCCCAGGTCCAACTTCTTGATGAAGATCAGAATCAAAGATTAAAGTCTGAAAATGATATTCACACTGAAACTTCCCTGCCCACC
>JBNJDC010000191.1:0-3538 GCA_051744565.1 bacterium | reverse complement strand
TCAGGCTCTTCAAATTGCAGGAAAAGCTCCCCGATCCGCCGGTTGACCATCGCCAATTCTTCTCCCGGTTGACCTTCTTGAACCAGTTCCTGATAATATTCAAGAGCTTCTTGGGGGCGATCGACCCATTCATTCAAACGACCAAGGGCCAGGTATAACCCCGAGTCGTCCGGTTTCAATTCCAGGGCAGAACTGTAAGCTTCAATTGCCTGGCGGTAATTCTCCACCTTTTCGTAACAATAACCCAAATCCACGAGTACATCCGAATCATCCGGACTAAGCTGACGGGCCTGATTTAAATAATCAATCGCTTTTTCAAAATTTTCCCGTTCAATTTCCGCCCGGCCCAGGTTATAAAGAACTTCCGGGGTACGATCCAGCTGCCGGGCCCGCTCAAATTCATCCACCGCCCGCGAATATTGCTGCTGTTCAAGGTGAATTTCGCCCATGTTCATTGAAATTCGATATTCAACGTCTGAGTTGACGCCCCGGTTACGTGCACCTTTGAAAGCTTGTTTTGCTCCTTCAAGGTTTCCGCGCCGGCGACGGGCCAGGGCCAGGTTGAGATATAAATCAGCTCTTTGCTCCACCTGGAGTCCCCGCTCAAAAAATTGAACAGCTTCCGAATCATTTCCCAACTCATAACTCAAATTGCCCCGGGCCAGAAAATAATCCGGTACCTTTTCCAGCTCTATTGCTTCCTCAAAAGAACGGGCAGCGCTATCCCACTGGTCCCGGGCCCAGAAAACTCTACCCCGGCGATAGTGAAAAATAGATTGAGTATCCGCAAGGTTAATTGCGAAATCATAATTTTCAAGCGCTTTTTCATACTCCTCACGAACCGCATAAATATCTCCCAGGTAACGGTAGGCCCGGGCGGCTGTTAGATCCCGGGCTCCCAGGGAAATAACTTCCCCATACAAATTTAATGCTTCGTTAAAATCATCGCCACGATGCGCTTCAATTGCTTCTTCAAAAAGCTCTCGCCGGCGATCGCGCCGCTCAGCCAGGTCCCCCTCAAGCTCCGGCGGCAGGCTTTCCTCCGGCTGATCCCTTTCCGCAGTTTCTTTATCCGCTTTATCCTCCTCCGAAACAGCCGGTTCGGGAGCAGACAAATATTCCGATAGATACTGGCGATAAAAATAATTATATCCCAGGTAAAAAGCCCCCCCCAGGGCGGCCAGAGAAAGTCCAAGGATAAGAAAAAGTTTTATTTTTTTCATTCGGATTTTTCCTCTCCGGAAAATTCAAAATCATCCAGGATTCCGTTTACAAAAGCCGAAGTATCCCGGGCGCCAAATTTTTTAGCCAGTTCTACTGCTTCATTAATAACCACGGCCCGTTCCGTATCCATGTGCAGCAATTCGTAAAGACCCATCCGCAGTAAAATCTTTTCCACGGGATACACCCGCTCCATTCTCCAGTTCTTGAGCCTGCCGTTTAACATTTCATCCAGCTCTTCGGTGTTCTTGTCCACACCTTCCACTATTTCTCGAACAAAAGAAGATTTTTCCTTTCCTTCGTAATTACCTTTAACTTCCCGCGCATACAGGCTCTTAAAAGCCTCCTCGCGCTCTTTTTTACGCGACAAACTGATTATACCTGCCGGCAGGTATTAATCATCTGGATAAGACTGCGAGAAGCTTCCGAACCTTTGTTTCCCGCCTTTACACCAGCACGTTCAACAGCCTGGTCAAGGTTGTCCGTAGTTATCACACCATAGATAACCGGTATATCAGACTCAAAACTCAACTGGCCAACGCCGCGGGTAACCTCGCCGGCGACATAGTCAAAATGAGGTGTTTCGCCCCTGATTACGGCTCCCAGGCAGATAATCCCATCGAACTCGTTGCTATCCCGGAGCCGGCGAGCCATTCCCGGTATTTCAAAACTCCCGGGCACCCGATAAACAGATATATCCTCATTCTCCACACCATGTTTTTCCAGAGTGTCGATTGCCCCCCGCTTTAACTGCGTGGTAATGAAGTCATTAAATTCAGCCAGCACAATACCAATTTTAAATCCTTTACCTTCCAGCGAACCCTTGATTTCTTTTACCATGAGAACTCATCCTTCCTTAAATTGATTAAGTTGATGATCAAGTTTTTCCTTTTTAGTTTCCAGATAATGTTCATTAACCCGATTGGCACAAACCTCCAGGGAAACCTGTTCAACAATTTCCAGTCCATAACCTTCCAGCCCCACTATCTTGCGCGGGTTATTGGTCAGCAGCCTGATTGAAGACAGACCTAGATCCTCAAGTATTTGAGCGCCAATTCCATAGTCCCGCAAATCCGCCTCGAACCCCAGTTCCTCGTTGGCTTCAACCGTGTCGTGGCCTTCATCCTGGAGACTGTAAGCCTTTATTTTATTTGCCAGCCCTATTCCCCGGCCTTCCTGGGTTAAATAAAGCAAAACTCCCCTGTTTTCGCCAGCTATCAGCTGCAGCCCCCGCTGAAGCTGGTCCTGGCAATCACAGCGCAAACTGCCAAATACATCACCCGTTAAACATTCAGAATGAACCCTGACCAGGACGTTTTCCCGGCCATCCACCGGTCCCTTCAACAGAGCCAGATGTTCCCGACCGCTGATAGTTTCCCGGTAAGCCACAGCTATAAATTTTCCGAAACGAGTGGGCAATTCAGCCGTGGCCACTCTTTCAACCAGCCGGTCAGTTCGCCGCCGGTAACGAATTAAATTTTCAATAGTAATAATTTTCATTTCATGTTTTTGCGCAAATTCTTCCAGCTCACTCCCCCGGGCCATCGTCCCGTCTTCACTCATAATTTCACAGATAACGCCCGCGGGCCGATACCCGGCCAGTTGGGCCAGATCAACAGCAGCTTCCGTATGCCCGGCCCTGACAAGCACTCCACCTTCGACTGCTTCAAGGGGAAACACATGGCCCGGACGCTGAAAATCTTCCGGCCGGCTGTCCGGATCCACCGCTTTACTTATCGTTCGTGCTCGATCATAAGCACTTATACCGGTGGTTGTTCCCTCCCGGGCATCTATAGAGACTGTAAAACCCGTTTCCAGATGGTCGGTATTATCGGGGACCATCGAGGGTAAATTCAACCGGTCAAGGTCCTCCTTCACCATCGGCAGACAGACCAGACCCCGGCCCTCCCGGGTCATAAAATTTATAGCCTCGGGGGTAACCGCATCCGCCGCCATGACCAGGTCGCCTTCGTTCTCCCGGTCCTCATCATCAACGACAATGACCATCCGGCCCTCTTTAATATCCTCAATTGCTGCTTCTATTTTATCAAATTTTCCTTCATCAACCATAATCGTCACCTTGAAATGATTTCCTTTTTTAAAACCCGGCCTGTTTCAACTCGTTTACAGAAAGTTCACTGCCGGTCTTATTTGTCTTCTCAATTATATTTACCACGTATCGAGCCAGCATATCAATTTCAATATTCATTAAATCTCCGGGGCGCTTGTGCTTGAGATTTGTATTTTCATAAGTATGAGGAATCACCCGGCAGAGGAAACTGCCCGCCGTACACCTGTTAACCGTAAGACTTATTCC
>JBNJDC010000190.1:0-3542 GCA_051744565.1 bacterium | reverse complement strand
CTGCTGGTCGGTATCTCCGTTCTGAGTGCCGTGGGTATAGGGTTGGGTTACATTACTCCTTTAGTTACCTGTATAAAATGGTTCCCGGAACATGAGGGGCTGGTTAGCGGAGTTTCGGTTGCCGGTTTTGGGGGCGGAGCTATATTTTTATCCTCGATAGCTGAATACCTGTACAGGATAAATTTTTCCACCCTGGATATTTTTGAACTGATTGGCTACTGTTACGGAGCAGTTATAATTTTCGGGGCATTATTTTTGGAATATCCGGATGATCGTGGCCAGTCTGATGACAGGAGCATCCATTTTAAAATACTGTTCACCAACTCTCTGCTCTGGCTACTGGGGTTTTCCCTGTTTTCAGCGGCCACCGGTGGTCTGGTTGTAATTGGTAATTTAAAACCACTGGCGCTGGAAGCCAGCCTGTCAAACTGGGCGGCGGCCCTGGCTATCAGTGTTTTTGCCGGCGGCAATGCCGCAGGCAGAATAATCTGGGGCTGGATTACTGATAAAATTGGTTGGAGGGCCATCCCGGCGTCATTATTTTCCATTAGCATTGCAATATTTGGTCTTATTTTTTTATCATTTTATTCAATTGTTTTTTTAATTTTTTCTTTTGTGGTCGGGCTGGGGTTTGGCGCCTGTTTTGTTGTCTATGTCACTTACCTTTCCCGGCGTTACGGTTCAAATAAAGTGGGCAGTATTTATCCGGTAGTATTTCTTTCATTTGGAATTGCCGGTGGTGTTGGGCCGGTGATGAGCGGTTATCTTTTAGAAATTACGGGTAGCTATTCGGCAGGTTTGCTGCTGGCTTCTATTCTCCCCGGGTTGGCCGCTATATTATCCTGGGGGGTTCTCAGGCGTCTTTAATTCCCCGGTATAAATAGTCAATCACATCTTTCGCCGTGTATTCGGGGTTTTCTTCGCTGCCCAGGGAAAGGTTAACCAAATCGTCACCGGCTGTTAGAATTTTCCCTTCTTCTCCCCATGGTTGCACCTGAGGGAGGCCAATGTTGGCAAAAAGAGCATTACACAGGCAGCCCCTACCTTTGGTATCCTCTTTTGTTCCGCCCTTGCGCACGTAATTTTCTACGGGTTCAGCAGCACAGCGATGGCCTATTTCACCGTTTTCTTTTGCGTATAATTCGCGCAGGTAACCGAGGTCACAGATTCGTTTTCTATTCTTCATATTTTCTTTAATTCCCAGGGTCCCCTCCAGTTCAATGACTTTAAAGGGGAATCCCGTGGGCGATATGCGACCGTCAGTGCGCACCGAAACATTATCCGCGTGTATTTCTTTTATCAGTTTCCGTTTGACAGAAGTTGGATAATTTGATTCTTCCGCCAGGGAAAACAGAGAACCGATTTGAACGCCGCTGGCCCCTTCGTCCAGGGCTTCCTGGAATTTTTCGGGTGTCCCGTATCCTCCCGCCAGGTAAAAAGGACGGTCCATTTCTCTCATTTTTTCAAGATCTGCGTCATCTCTTTCATCATACTGGGGGGTACCATCCTGGTCGTAATTTTTATTTCTGGGGGGAGCATTATGACCACCGGCCACTGGACGTTCAACAATCCAGCCATCAATGGCTTCTTCGGCAAGTCGGTGATTTAAAATTCGGGCTAATCCGTCGGAAGAAACTATTGGATAAAAAGCGGGCTTTTCCATTTCAGGCGGGTTATCCAGTAAATTGGCGGGATCAAGTTTATAATGGTAACTCCTGTCTTCCTCCAGGGCGGAAGTGTCAACTTCAAGCTGCAGGCTGGCTTTTTCCCCGCGGGCAAGTTTTATTACCTGTTTGGCTTCCTCGGCCGGTATTCCAGCCCCCATTAAAATTCGGTCAATACCTGCCAGCATAGCCCCGTATAGGCCGGCCAGGGTGTAACGTTTTAATTTTGCCATTAGATTCATGGCAATTATACCTTCATGCCCCTCTTTGGCCATTATGACTTCGCTGAATGTAGCCGCACTCAATACTCTCTGGTTCCACACCGGGGATTTTGCCCGGTGAACGGGCAGCAGTTTATAGGACTGTTCGGGAGCTATTCCTCCGTCGACATAATATTTATCAATAATTTCTTCAACAATTTCGGTATCCGGATAATTTTCAAGGGCCTTAATTCTATTGTCCGGATCACCGTCCTGGAGTTCCCGGATCATTACAGTATCCAGACATATTCCGGATATTGTTCCTATTTCACCCTCCAGGGCAACTGCCCGGGCTAGTTCCCAGCCAGAGACGTCAATTCCCATACCACCCTGTATTATTGTAGGTGATCTATCTTTGCCTTTTGAATTCAGTGTTAATTACACCCCGTGAATAGAAGTATTATTAATCATTTATTGTAACAGAAATCTGTCTCAAATATACAGATTTAATTTTACCATATTATAATTTTTCTTTGATTAATTTTTACCGTTTTGAACGCCTTCGAGAAAATTCGTAATTAATATTTAGGGTTCTGGAATTAATGTAACATTTATTGTTTACAGGGAATATTTTGCTATAATTTATTCTGCTTACCTGGTTGTGTAAATATTCAATTTATAACATATCCTTGAGGATTGATTGATTATGGAAACTACAGGCTTACTTTTGGAACGGAATATAGCTCCCTACCATCTTCCCTTTTTAATTGGTGATAAGATTGGACTGACTGAACAATATGATATTAATCTTGAAGTGGTTGAACCTTCCGCTCCTTTTACCGGGGTTGATAAATTATATAAGGACGAGGTTCAGTTCATGCTTACGCAACCCCTGTTTTTGTTGAATGAGTTTCTACGGGGGGGTAAATTAACTGCTATCAGTCAGTTGATGGCGACTCAGTCGGGAATATTATTTAATAAAGATGCAGGGCTGGAAGAACCGGCGGATATTAAACAGGCCGAACGTATCATGTATCGGGGAATAGACGAAGAATTGGCCCGGAAATTAATCCTTGACCTCTCGGATGAAATTGAGCCGGAAGATCTTTCCGGCCCGGAGTTTGTTCGCTGCACCGGCACGGGAATAGATGAAATTCTCAACGGTGAAACGGATGTTTTGCTGCCTGCCGATATTGTTCCGGAAGGAGTGGCCCTCCAGCAGGAGGGGGCGGCGGTGGATTTCTGGTTCTTCACCCATTTTGACCTGCCGGAAAACGGTCGGTTGATTTTGACGGTGGCCGATAAGACAATTGACCTGGCCCCAAATCAAATTCAAACGGTTGTTAGTTTCCTCCACGAGGCAACGAAATACGTAAAAGACAACATCCGTGAATCCCAGGATATTTTTCGGGAAAATTATCCGGATTTATTGAATAACCCGGGGATGGAAAGTGTGCTTCAAAGTGGTCCCGGGAATTTGACCTTGACTTTCTCCCAGGATTTCAACCTCTACACTACCTGGGGCGAATGGTTTGAAGAAAATACTACCATTGAAGGATTCGTGGACCTCGACAGGTTAATTGACGAACGATTCATTCCTATCGATGGCCTGGATATTTAAATATCTGTTATTTTATACTGTTCAAAGAAATTTTATTGAAAATAACTTCGTAATCTG
>JBNJDC010000189.1:0-3550 GCA_051744565.1 bacterium | reverse complement strand
CAATCTCGGTGGGTAAGCCATAATACATTCAGTATACCACCAACTTTCAACCTTTCAACCACCGAGGCTTGTCGCACCTGCTTGAGCAGTATCGCCCAGCACTTATGAGCTTCGCTGGCAGGACGCACGTAAGTCTCTTTATATTGTTTCCCCTTGCCCTTTGCCCGTTTGCCCCGCGATACATTCGAATACCAGCCGTAATACCTGGTCAAGTGTTGATTCTTGTCCGGTATATGCTGGGTCACCTGGGCCAGGAAGTCCAGCGGATCGAACACTTCAAAGTTTCGGGTGATCGTTCTTTCGGTGGGCAAAGCCTTCCACTTCTGGAAAGGCAGCGGCTCGGGATGTTCGGCGTCATAAAGGACCTTATCCCCCGGCGAGTCCCGATGGATCTTCGCCTCGGCCACCGGACTTCAAACTGCTGGTTCATCACATACTGATTATCCCAGGGCACCTGCGTGGGAAGACCACGGACATCATAATCAAATTCCGTCACCCGGCTCTGCGGGTCAGTCAGGCCAAACTACACCTCTTTTTTGATAAAACCAACATACTGGAAATGATCATCGCCTGTGAATACTTCTCGCAGCCCCAGTTTTTTCATCACCGCAAAAGAAGTACAATCCGTATAAGAAAGATCGTCAATATCCTGATATTTCACAAAAAAATCCCAGGCTTTTTCCTCAATCCCCTCTGAAATCACAATATGCCCAAGTAATTCCTGTTTTCTTAATTCCTTGATTTTCTGCCCAAACTTCACAGCTGCTCGATAACCAATCCGAGCGCGAATCAAAGTATATGATTCATCAAGAACAAAATTCGTTGTTATATACCGGTAATTTTGCTCGATAAGTTTTCTGTTAAGCTTTCGCGCAAATGAATGACCCCGGTCTTTTTTGTTCGTCAGAGCACACCAGGCCCATGTGTCTATGAAAATCTCGTCCATTAGTATAAATACCTATTGTGTTTTTCGGACAGATCGGCCGGACCTTCGCCTAAACCTTCTCCCAGTTCGAGTAAAACATCTTCCGCTTCCTTATATAAATTCTCCTGTCCCTGTTTTACAGCATCGGAAGTGGTTTTTTCCCGATGTTTCCGGGCTAAGAATTCAATAAAATCATAAACTTCCGCCCTGGCTTCTTCCGGTAACTGTTTCATTCTTTCTTCTAACTTTAACTTTTCCGCTTCAGTCATTGGTTTTCGCCTCCATTTTAAAACATCTCTTTATAAACAGTATAACCGATTGCTGACTCAATTTCAAAATTGCAGGGTTAAATTAATATTTCAACTTACCGCAAGCCTCCAACTTACGCAAACTCGCAAACCTCGGTGGTTGAAAGGTTGAATGTTTAGTTTCTGTTCTTATCCATTTCGTTCTTTTGTCCAACGACGGTAGGCATGATTCACGGATCCTTTGGTTCGATTAAAATATTTCCCGATTTCCGTCGGTCCGTATCCTTCCTCATACATTCGACCCATGGCCTCCCGTCGAAATTTCGTAATGACTCGGTTCTGACTTTGGCCCTTTAATTGTTCAATCGTTACATCCGATCCTTCTACCACTTCGCAAGCAATTGCCTCTTTCGTTCGACGACCCCTCTTCTCTTTGGTTTTCCCCGCCTCCCTCCCAGCCTGTCGTCGGTCGATCTGCGCCCATTCTTCATCCGTTCCCCAATAATTATCTCCGTTCGGTAACTCGCCCTTAGTTTTTACCACGCCCAGAAATACTGTCCGGGCTTGTCCGAAAGAACAGAAGAAAGAAACGGGGAAAGAATATCGAAATCTATTTCAAACAGGTTACCGATTTTTTAAATTTATGGTAGCACCTTAACTGTTTTTATGGGGACGTAAACAAAGATTTTAATTTTTCCACAAAACCTTTGTTGTTTGTTGGCTTTTTCAGCCAGTTTTGGAACCGGTGGGGGTTTTTAACGATTACCCGGGTACCTTCCTGGTCGGCGCGGACAAAGGGAGGCAGGTGGCGCCTGTATTCGGCTACTTCCCAGTGTTCCATGTCGCCGGGGAATTCCAGGCGAAGTTCGCCTTCTTTCATTGTGGTGGTGAAGTCGGTGTGCCGGCGGAGTCGCTGCCATTTAATTCTTCCCATGTCATGAGCTCTTTCCGCCGGTTTATGGGGGAAATAATCGGGAATTTCTCTTTCGGCTTCATCATATAGCTCAACCATAATTTTTCGCAGCGGAGCCAGCAGGTCATCTTCCAGTTGTAAATGCCCTTTTTTGAATTTTTCATTGAACCGGCGGCCCACCCGGGAAAAAATCCGGTTGTTGTAATCAATAATGCGGTTTACTTCGGCCTCCCCTTCCTTGGAGGAATGGAACATAACGTCAAAATGAAGGATTTTAGCCCGGTTGCGGAACCATTCGTCCGGCTTGCGATCGTTGCTGATGAAAATAAGTGAGGGATAGTTTGTTTTTTCTTCCCAGCCCGTCCAGTAATTTTTCAGCGGTTCCAGGCGGTTAATTTTATTTTTGTTAATATCATCAACGACCAGCGGAAAACAGGAGTTTGACATCCGAATGTTCCTGATATTTTTAGTGGTTACCTCGTCGGCGTCAATAGGTGTGCTGACCGTGTTGTTGGAGATAAGACTGAGAGCAAAGCGGGCAAATGTACCTTTACCACTGTTTGACTCGCCGTAAATATATAAAAAAGGCAGATTTTTATCCAGGTTATCAATATCCCGGGAACGTTCAAACAGCGCCTGTTGATTTATGAAAGGAGCCCAGAAAAAATATAAAAGAGCCTCCATCATGTGGGCTTTGACCGAGGCCGGGCGGTTGGTCTCCCCGAAATTGTCTACGCTCTCGAAGTATGCCTCCAGGTTGGCCAGGTCCGCCGAAAGATCACCTTCACCTGATTTTTCGGTCAGTCTTTGCAACCGACCGCCCGGGGGGATAAAATTTACCCCCTGTCCGTCAATCCACATCTTGGGAACTCCAAATTCTTTCTTCAGATACCGGCTGTAGTTGCCGGGGCTGATCTGGGCGCTGTCGGTACCAAAACTGCCGCCAAATTCTTTAAAACTCTGTTGAATTGTTTCCCGCGTATCCTCTTCAAACCCCCGCAGGGAAAGAACCACGTCACTTTCCGCTTCGGAAGGATCGGAAATGGATTCAAGCTGTTCAGTTGCCTTTATATTTAACTCCTGGAACTCATTGCGGGGGGTATCCTTTCCCTGCAGCCAGTAGTTGATTACCTCTTCCCTGTCCTCGGAAGAAGATTCGATTTTTTCAGTCAGGTCCGCGAGGAATAACTCCCCGTATTTTTCTTTTTGTTCCCGGTAGTCCTCTAAAAATTTCTCATGGAATTTCGAACCGGGATTAGCTTTAAAAATTGCCAGGTGGTTGGTTTGATTCCCCCAGCCGGTGTAGGTTAAATTAGCCGAACCGGTTATGAGCTCCACTTCTTCTCCGCTTTGGATAATGTACATTTTGGAGTGAACGGTTTTGCGGGGACAGGTATAAATCAGCAGCTTTTCTTCATTTTTTAATTTTTCCAGCCGGTCAACCAGTTCACTGTCCTCGTCGCG
>JBNJDC010000188.1:0-3558 GCA_051744565.1 bacterium | reverse complement strand
CTCCACATATATTTCCCATTCTGGCGGAACATCATCCGACCAGTGTTCTTCGGACAGGTAATCCGACCAGCTCTCGTCAAGCCGGTCGACGTTACATTCTTCATCCATACTGCACTGGACAAATGCAGTGCGAACAACCGATATCTCCGATTGAGCTTCCGCAACTTCAGATTCCTCAACAGCATCCATGATTTCACCGCGCGATTCAGCTATATCCGGCAGGGCATTTAACATTGCCAGGCTAAACATAGTCCCGCCCGGACTTTTTAAATTTGAACGGTTCCGGCCGGCCGACGGTTCATTGACCGTGCTGAAAGTTGCCGGAGATAGCTCAACCAGAAGCTGAACCAGCTCCGGTTTGAATTCTGCATAAAACTCCTGGAGAGCGCCGGGCATCTCTTCCGCCAGGGAAGCATCCTCGAGTAATTCAGCGTAAGGCTCCAGGTTGTAGTAACCAAACTCATTCAGGCGGGTCGGATATTCTTTTCGGGCCCGGCGGTAAGGCTGATAATTTTGCAATTCATTTCCCGCGCCCGGACCGGCAGCCACCCGGGCCACCGCTTCCTGTTTATCCCCGACAATAAGCCAATCCTCCTGGTTATCCAAAAATAGCTCAATTTCCCCGCCACCAAATTGCAAACGTCTCTCCTCCCGGTTAAATTCAAACACATCATAAGTGTTAAACTTCTCCAGCCGGGAAACAAACTCCCCGTAGTCATCAAGTTCCACGACAACAACTGTATTCCCCGCCAGGTCTTCCGGAGTTAAATTTTCACTTGAATTTCCAGGAGATAAAACCGTGCCCACGGCTATTTCTCCCTCCATTGAATTTAGCAGGTCTATAATCTCTTTTTCGGGCAAAAACATCCGGAAAAAGCTTACGCTCTGATCGACCTGGCCCTTTACTTCCTCGGCTGAGGCGGCGTTGATTAATTCAACCAGTGTATCGGTCAACCGGCGGTAAAACTCGCCCGGGCGCGGTAAATTTTGGAAAATAAGAGAAACCGTATTTTTATCAAAAAACCGGGCGGACTGGAAATCAACCGGTTCCAGCTCCAGAAAATATTTAAAGAAAGAATGAACCTTTTTCAGTTCATAATCAAGTTCTGTATTTACGACTAAATTTTCGTTCTTAAAGCCGAGGCGGGCCCGGGCCGGCTGAAGTCCGGAAAAAAGATCGCGAAGGGCTTCACGCAGGCCGGAAAAAGAAACTTTCCCTTCCAACATATCCCCCGAATGTTTTTCAACCTGGGAAACAAGAGCTGGAAAAAATTCATGATCAAAAGCCATTGCAATTTGAAGGTTTTTCTTCTCATCCAGCAGGGAAGAAAGAGTGGGAGAACTATTTCGACGATCAACAGCTTCCGGCAGAGTCTGCTTACCCACCCCCATTAATAAATACTTGTCCATTCGAGCAATGGAAAATTTTAAAGCTTCGGGCATATCTTCCGTTCGAAAGGTATGTATCTCTACATCTTCAGCTTTAGATGTTTCATAAATTAAATTCTCATTGGCCTTCTCTAACCATCGCTGGCGAATAAAATCCGGTAATAATTCCTCGTCCTGGCGTAATTTTTTCTCGGAAATTTCGACCTTTTCGACCAGGGGGAATACAGCAAGAAACTGGAGGGCATTACTCTCGTTTTGAAGAAGTCCGGCTGCAAATTCCCCGGTTGTATAGTCGGTTATATTTTTCAACTTATTTTTCAACGAAGAAACAACGTCTTTATTTTCCATCAATTTTTTCAGTTTATCTTTAACTTTTTTTTCGAGGCCAACCTCCCTGCTTTTCTCAAATATTTCCAGTGTTTTTATAGCAGCGGGCAATTCATCTACTTTCCGGCCTTCAAACCGGACAAGGGGATCGGACGGATAAAAAGACAGATACTCCGGAGCCGTCCCCGCCCCGTCTGTAGCATAAATACTGACCAGCAGTCCACCGGCGGCAACAACCACCACCGCCAGCAGCGAATACATAATTGTCATATTTTTT
Source organism: bacterium (assembly GCA_051744565.1). Classification (GTDB taxonomy): domain Bacteria; phylum T1Sed10-126; class T1Sed10-126; order T1Sed10-126; family T1Sed10-126; genus CAZKRS01. Next base: position 1,565 of record JBNJDC010000188.1, on the reverse strand, counting down.
TGCATTTAAACCAACTCCTGTAAATTTTTTAGATTTAATTCATAATGCCAGATTAATCCGGAAAAATAAAGAGTTAAGCCCGGAAATTATAATCAGGAGATAAAATAAAATATAGAACGTAGAAGAAATTATGGAAAATTAAGCGTCGGGAAGGAATTTTATTTCATCGCCATCGTCCAGGCTCCAGGAAAGAGAAACTTCTTCACCATTCACTACCGGTTTGATCTGTTCGGGGGAATCTCCATCCAAATTGAGTTTATCCAGAAAATCATCAAGGGTAAGCCCTTCTTGAACCCTGATCGTATCGCCACTATCCAGCCCTTCGATGTCGAACGAATCGACATACTCCAGGGTTATTCTCATTAAATTAAACCTCCCGGTAGTTGTGAAAGAACAAAAATAATTAGAACCCACTAACAGTTTACGACATAAAGAAATTAAAATCAAATCTCGTTATTTAAACAAGAAATGGCGGATAATTTATTCCATAAAAAAATATCAGGAACTAAACCGGAAATTTGCAGGTGAATACAGTCTGCTCATTGGAGTGGAAGGAAAAACTTCCCTGGAGCTGGTTTTCAACCAGGCGGGAAACAAGGCGCAGGCCAAGGGAGGCATTATTTTCAATAGAAAAATCAGCAGGTAACCCCCGGCCATCGTCAATAACCCGGATTAGTAACTGTTTATCCTCCAGGCTTGTTTTGATTTTCATCTGACCTTCACTTTTTCCTTCATAAGCATGGCCAAGAGCATTAGTAACCAGCTCATTCACGGCCAGGGCGGCAGGGATAACTTTATCAAGGACCAGTTCAACAGATATAAGCTGAAAATTAATTTTTATATCCTTCCCCTCCGGTAAAGCTGAGGATTTTAAATCTTCAACAAGATCCTTGAGATAACCGGCAAGATTAATTCGATCAAACTTATTGGTCCCGTAGATATTTTTATGAATTAGAGCCATGGTATGTATTCTGTTGATTCCCTCGGTTAAAGCGGCACTCACCCGCTCATCTTCACTCTGCTGGCGCTGCATTTCAAGCAAACTCACGACAGTAAACAGATTGTTTTTCACCCGGTGGTGAACCTCCTGCAAAAGGGTTTCTTTTTCCTGCAATGATTTTTCAAGTTTTTGTTCATAACGTTTTCTCGCGGTTAAATCAGAAATAGCAACAAACACACGCGAGAAATCCTCTTTTCCCCGGGCCGGAAGTAGCCATTTCATATGAATATTTATTTTTTCACCGTCAAGCGTCCAGTTTGTAGATTCCATTTCAAACTCCGTTTCATTCCGGGCAACTGCAACAATCTGTCTTCTCAGGGCTTCATTTACATCCTCTTTGGCGACAATCCGGGGAAAATTTTCTCGAATTTGATTTAGATCATCAGCGCCGTAAAGCCGCAATGTCTCGTCATTCACATCAAGCACTTTGATGAAGGGGGGGAATTCTTGTAATTCTTCCGGGTTCTCCGCCAGATATTGATCCAGATCATCAATATGATTGTATTCCTGCTCAATCGTTTTTCGAACACCGGAAAAATCTTCGACCCAGAGGGAAACCGGGGCC
>JBNJDC010000187.1:0-3562 GCA_051744565.1 bacterium | reverse complement strand
TTCGTCAAGAATTCGCGGCGCCTCACCGGCCACGACTCCGGAACCGGCGGAAAATAACGCCAGGTCAATATCTTCAAAGGAACGCTCGGCCAGGACTTCTACTTCAAGTTCCCGCTCCCTGTAGGGCAATTTTTTTCCCCGCGAACGGGGACTGGCCAGAGCCACAAGGTTATCAATTGGAAAATCTCTCTCGGCCAGAATTTCCAGCATCTGTCGGCCTACCGCACCGGTGGCCCCGGCAACTGCTACGTTATACATTAATTTTTGCCTCCCTGGTTACCTTTTAGATGATTTAAAACTTCATCCCCCAGTTCAGAAGTTGATACGGTATGGTTACTATCCGCGGCAAGATCTGCCGTTAAACGCCCCCCTGAAATTGTCTGTTCCACAGCTTCCTCAATTTTTTCAGCCCATTTTTGATTATCAAGACTGTATCTGAACATCATGGCCAGAGACAAAATAGTAGCCAGCGGATTAGCCTTCTGCTCACCGGCAATATCCGGTGCGCTCCCGTGAACCGGTTCATACATCCCTTTGCTCCCCTCACCAAGACTGGCCGAAGGCAACAGGCCAATTGAACCGGATATCTGGGAAGCTTCATCCGATAGAATATCGCCAAACATATTCCCCGTCACAATAACGTCAAATTGGGAAGGATCAAGGATCAACTGCATGGAGGCATTATCCACGTACAGGTGATTTAACTCGATATCTTCAGGGACCACTTCCTCAACCGTTTCCCGCCATAGTTTGGAACTTTCAAGAACATTTGCTTTATCAACCGAGGTCAAACGTCCCTGGCGCTGGCGGGCCGCGTCAATAGCAACTTTGGTAATCCGCTCCACTTCCTCGGCCGAGTAAGAAAGAGTGTTAAAACCCCGCCGCTTGTGATTTGATCCCTCAATTCCCCGCGGCAGAGAAAAATAAAGGCCACCGGTAAGTTCCCGCACAATAAGTAAATCCGCGCCGGCAGCCAGTTCATTTTTCAAGGGCGAACCATCAATTAAATCATCATATATTTTAATTGGACGCAAATTGGCATAAAACTCACACTCTTTACGCAGGCGAAGCAGGGCCTGCTCGGGGCGACTGCGCACGGGTAGATCGTCCCATTTTGGTCCGCCAACGGCTCCCAGCAAAATAGCATCGGCTTCCTGGCAATCCTCAAGAACATCGCTGCGCAGTGGTTCACCGTACTCATCTATTGATTTACCACCAACTTCAAATTCTTCTAATTTAAAATTAAGTTCACTGTCATTATTTTCAATCCAGTCCAGAATTTTAAGAGCCTCGGCAGTAACCTCGGGCCCGATTCCATCACCGGGTAAAACATTAATCCTGTAATCCATTTGCTAACTCCTTCTATAAAATAATATTAAACCGTATCTTCTATTTTTTCTTCAGCGCCGGATTCAGCCCTGTAGTGGGCTCGATTCAAAGCATCCAGGTAGGCACGGGCACTGGCCTCAAGAACATCAGTGCTGGTCCCCCGACCGTGCACGGTATAATTATTAACAGTCATCTTCACCGTGACTTCTCCCAGGGCATCCTGGCCCCTGGTAACCGAACGTATTGAATAATCGTTCAGCTCGGGAATAACATCAATCAAAGAGTTTATAGCGCTATAAACGGCGTCAACAGGGCCATCACCGGAGGCCGCCGCCTGCCGGACTTCGTCTTCCACCTTCACTTTCACAGTAGCCGAGGGCAACACGGTACTCCCGCTTAAAAAGTGGACATAGTCCAGGGAATAAATTTCGGGGATCCGGGCCACTTCATCGCCCACAATCACTTCAAGATCCTCGTCGTAAATTTCCTTTTTCTTGTCGGCCAGCTCTTTAAACCGCCGGAAAGCTTTCTCAAAAGCTTCCTCAGCCAGTTCATATCCAAGCTCCTCAAGGCGCTGGCGAAAAGCATGGCGCCCGGAATGTTTTCCCAGGACTATATTACTTTTCCCCAGGCCAATATCCTCAGCTTTCATAATTTCATAGGTCCTGGGTTCCTTCAGCACCCCGTGCTGGTGAATACCGGCCTCGTGAGAAAACGCATTTTCACCGACAATAGCTTTGTTTCGCTGGATAGAAAGACCGGTCAGTGAACTAACCAGACGGCTGGTCCGGGAAATTTGAGTTGTATCAATGTTGTAATCAACCTCAAAGAAGTCCTGGCGGGTTTTAAGAGCCATCACAACCTCTTCCAGGGCGGCGTTTCCAGCCCGTTCCCCGATACCGTTCATTGCCACTTCCACCTGGTCGGCTCCGGCCCGAATTGCCGAAAGAGAGTTGGCAACAGCCAGTCCGAGGTCATTGTGACAGTGAACGCTTATCTTAGCCTGATCAATATTAGGAACTTCTTTACGTAAATCACTTATAATTTCACCAAACTGCTCGGGAACCGCATAGCCAACTGTATCGGGAATATTAACGGTTGTCGCTCCCGCATCAATGACAGCTTCAACTATTTCATACAAAAATTCCGGCTGGGTCCGGGCCGCGTCTTCCGGACTGAATTCAACATCATCCTCAAAACTTCTGGCCAACTCAACCGCCTCTACAGCCGTATCCAGGACTTCTTTCTTGGTCTTTTCCAGTTTCTGTTCGACATGGATATCACTGGTAGCAATAAACACATGAATACGTCCGGCGGCCGCCGGATCAATAGCCTCGGCGCACCTTTCAATGTCCTCCTGGCGCGAACGGGCCAATCCGGCAATAGTGGAGGTATCAATCTCCCGGGCAATATCCCGAACAGATTCAAAATCCCCCTGCGAGGAGATAGGAAAACCCGCTTCAATAATATCGACCTTCATTTTGGCCAACTGGCGGGCTATTTCCAGTTTTTCAGCCGGATTCAAGCTTGCTCCCGGCGACTGTTCGCCATCGCGCAGTGTAGTATCAAAAAATTCAATTGTCCGCTTACTGTTATTTTTCCCCATCAACTTAACCTCCTGACTTTATTTACAACCAGTGATTTTACCACAAACCCCCCGGAGATAAAAGCCACCAGCTTTATATTTGTTTCAAGTTTCAAATGCCAGGTTCCCAGTTTCAAGTCGTCAACAGGTATGAGAAAAAGAGTCTTTTTACACGATTTTTCGGGCTCTATCTCCCAATTTTTTGAACTTAACCCGCTTATAGTCCTTTGTCTTCAGTACGATTATAAAGCAAAAAACAGACTTTTAGCGGATAATTTCTTGAACAGTTGAAGTTAAGCAGCCAATTTAATTATTGCCTCGCTCATTAAGGCAAGTATTCAGGGTAGAATCGGTCTATATTACTACAGATTCTACCGGAAAAGTTTCGCGTAAATCAAGTGCTATTTGCTTGAAACTTTTAGTTATCGGCGTGATAGTACAACCTCACCCGGATAATATTTTTTCCCACTGCTTCTTTTTTTACTAAAACCTAAATTGAGCGATTCTGAACGTTCGGAAATTGAATATCTTATTTTCTCATTCTCAACAGCCTCCAGCTGTCTCCGAGGGATACAGCCACTGGCGCACATCCTGTCCGCCAAACCATGGTTGTAAAAATCCAAAAATAAGACATTCAACATCCTCACC
>JBNJDC010000186.1:0-3565 GCA_051744565.1 bacterium | reverse complement strand
GCTGAGCAAGGCTTTGTTTGGCCACAAGACGGATGAAATAGCCAGCAGGGCCGATTGCTCGGTCTTGATGCACAAACAACACGAGTAGCTGTAAACAGGCAAAAATCTGAATATAATTGTTCTCAGTTTATCTAATAACTGCGAATCACAGGGTGAGTCAGACCATGAGTTTGGAGTTCAGCAGCTGGACGCAATTGCTTGAACTGGTTCGCGCTCCCTTGTTTTCTCTCCAGGGCACCCCGGTTTCAATTATGAGTTTTGTCATTTTTATCCTGGTGATAGCGGTCACTTTTCTCCTTTCCCGGTTGATCCGCATGGCTTTCCGGAGAAAATTTGCTTCCCGGCTTGAACAGGGGCTGGATTATACGGTTGCCCAGATTATTCACTACGTGGCCCTTATTGTCGGGTTCCTGGTTGCTTTTGAGACGGTGGGGATTGATCTTTCCAGCCTGGCAATTATGTTTGGCTTCCTGGGCGTCGGGATTGGATTTGGGCTGCAGAATATTGTTGCCAATTTCATCAGTGGACTGATACTTCTTATCGAGCGTCCGATTAAAGTTGGAGATATGGTTACGGTGGGCGATGAGGTGGGGATGGTCCAGGGAATAAAACTGCGATATACCGAGGTTAACACCCGGGATAACGTGGATATAATTATTCCCAACAGTTCGTTTGTGGAACAAAATGTTATTAACTGGTCCCACGGTGAGGATAAGGTGCGGCTTCGTATTCCCATCGGCGTTGCTTACGGTGTGGACGCCGAAGAAGTGAAAGAAATACTCCTGGATGTTGTTGGGGAGCACCCGGATCTGCTTCCGGAGCCGGAACCCCAGGTTTTTTTCATGGAGTTTGGTGATTCCGCGCTGAATTTTGAAGTTCGCTGCTGGGTGCCCACGCCCGAGCTCAGGTTCCGGGTGAAGAGTGAACTTAATTACCGTATTTACGAGGCGTTAAATGAAAACGACATAGAAATACCGTTTCCCCAGCAGGACCTGCATTTGCGTTCGTCCGAACCACTACAAATCAAAGATAGCACGGATTAGCAGGCAAACTTTTTAAAACCTAAATTGAGCGATTCTTACGTTTGATCAGGAGATAACATAATTCTCCGGCTCATTCTCGCAGCCCTCCAGGCTGCTGTGAGGAATGTATATCCCAATTCGAGCCCCTCATGGGCTCTGGGATATTCATAATACCGCCAGAGAACAATGTCATCACCTTCTCACCTAACGGGTGAGGATGTTGAATGTCTTATTTTCGGGTTTTTACAGCCACGGTTTGGCGGACAGGATGTGCGCCAGTGGCTGTATTCCTCGGAGACAGCCGGAGGCTGTTAAGAATGAGAAAATAAGATATTCAACTTCCGAACGTCCAGAATCGCTCAATTTAGGTTTATAATATTTTTGGCCATGATTTTAAGTGGAATTTCCCCTATCGTTTACGGCTTCCTGCAGAACCGCAAGTTTATCCGTCCTATTTAATAATTTCTCCTTCAAATTATTCTCTACCAGCAACCGGGTCATCTTGCCAATAATTTCCAGATGAGTCAACCGGTCGTCGGGCGGGCCGACAGTTACCACGCAGAGTTCAACTTCCTTGCCCTCTTCCGTATAATCCAGGGGGGGAGCAAAAACAACTATGCGCAGGTATGTTTTATCAACTCCATTTAAAATTCCATGGGGAAAGGCCAGACCATCCTCTATATACGTATCCTGGGCCCGTTCTCTTGTTTTTAAAGCCTCCTCAATCTTTTCCGGATTGACTTTCGTTTCCTCTGAAATTACCTCCGAAATTTGTCGAAAAAAACTATCTTTACTGGAAGCATTTATTTTTTCTACAACTGAATCATCCTGAAAATAGTCGGCAAGTTCAACGGTATTTTTTCGGTCTCTTTTCATTACCGTCTGTGGCGAACGCAGGTTACTGATCACCCGGGCCACGTTACACTCAGAACGTTCTATTATTTCTTCGGCCCGGGATTTCCCGGAAAAATGGGGGAAGCTGTCTGCAGAAAGTCCCCCGACCACCAGCAAATCTTCCCTGTTTAGAAGCGCGAGAACCCCTTCCACCCAGTTTTCCACGGGGATTTTTTCCGCCTCTGCCGGGGACTGACACATCCTGATTAATTCCCGCTGGTAGGAATTAACAAATTTTTCGGCTTTCCGGGTGGGGGCCACGGGATTTAAAAATAACACTTTGCTGCCCTCATAACCGGTAATATGATCGGCGGCATAAACCACCTCCCCATCGTAATGCCCCGGTTCAGTCAGGACCACCACCTTCCCCAGCTCCAGGTTATTTTTGTTCCTGTAAAACAATATATCGCAGGGAAAATCTTCCAGCCACCACTGTTTATTGCCAATTAAAATCTGCCAGGGGGAAGGTTCTTGCCAGTCAAAAACGACCCAGTGGGGTTTTTCTTCCCGGGCATAGTTACGCAGCGCCCCGCGCGAATGATGAGTAATCACCTGATCAACGTGAATTTCATTATCAATCTGGCCGCGCAACAGATTAACTCGCTGTTTAAGGGCCAGATAAGCCTCCTCATCCGCTTCAAACCCCGACAGAAAGGCCTGTTCGGGGACTTCAATAAAGTCAACCACGTCAAGTCGTTCCCCCCGGTCACACAGAGCCGCCGCCCGTTTAATTCGCTGTTCAACTGCCAGCATGTCGGCCTCTTCCAGGCCAAAGAAAGGGACAATCACTGATTCTTTCCCGGAACTGCTGCCCGAACGTGCCTCCCGAAACAGTTGAATTTCCTGCTCATTTACTGCCGGCGACCGAAAAAACGCTCCCGTTCTGTCTGTATGATGGCGAGCATATAAAAAATACCAGCCCAGACAACCACCAATAAGCAGTCCCGCTCCCAGCAGGGGCTGCCAGCCCATAAAGAAAATTAAACCAAAACAGGAAATAAATCCAAATATTTGCAAAAAGGGATAACCGGGGGACTGAAAATCAGGTTTATACCATTCAATTTCACTTTCCCGGAATATAATCAGGGCTAAATTCACGAGGCCAAAGACCATAAGTAGAAAAGCACTGGCCAATTTAACTAAAATTTTAACCGGGAGAAAATAAATAAAACCAAGCAAAATAACCCCCGTAAGTAAAATAGAACGCACGGGAGTGGAAAATTTTTGATTAATTTTCTTGAGGGCCGGGGGGAGTATGTTATCCCGGGCCATGGGCAGGGGAAAACGTGAAGCCGCCATCAAACCGGCGTTGGCCATGGAAGCAAGGGCCAGAACTGCAATCCCCGCCATGATTTCCATCCCCCAGTATCCCCCCAGGTGGCGACCGGCCTGTTCCAGGGGCATTAACTTTTGCATCCCCCGCCCCAGCTCATCCGCCGGAACAAGCCCCACCACCACGTAAGCTACCAGGGTGTAAATAAGAACGCTAACAATAAGGGAGAGCATAATTCCCCAGGGGATATTACGGCCGGGATCTTTTATTTCCTCGGCCACACTTACCACCTTGGTAACACCGGCATAAGAGACAAAAACAAAAGCGGTGGTCGCTAAAAATCCCACCCAGCCCCGGGAAAAGAAAGGATGGTAAT
>JBNJDC010000185.1:0-3579 GCA_051744565.1 bacterium | reverse complement strand
TGTAGAAAATCTTGATCTGCTTGGTATTTCCAGTATCGCCAATACCCTTATGGCAATTAAATTTGCCAGGCAGTATGAACTGACGGAAGACGACGTGGTTCTTACCGTGTTTACCGACTCCATGGAACTTTATGGTTCCCGGTTGAGAGAACTTCGGGAAAAAGAGGGCGGCTACAGCCAGAGGCAGGCAGCTGTTGATTTTGAAGACTGTCTCATGGGCCAGGAAACGGATCACGTGATGGACCTTGATTTTGAAACACGCAAGCGCGTGCACAATCTCAAGTATTACACCTGGATTGAACAGCAGGGCAAGGAGAGTGAAGAATTGGACCGCCAGTGGGATGAATTTCCCGAGTACTGGGATAATATTCACGACCAGGCTGAAGATATTAACGAGCTGATCAAACAGTTCAACGATCGAGTAGGAATTTTGTAACTGATTATTTTTAAAAAAATCAAAAAATGAGGAGTGAACAATGCAGACGGTGAAAACAGAGGATTGGGAAAAACTTTTAAATAACGAAATCAAGGAAGTTGTTGGCTGCACGGAACCGGCCAGTATTGCTTATGCGGTGGCCAGTGCCCGCGAAGCTCTTTATTCTAAAACTGAAGTTGAGACTGCCCCCGGGCAATTGGAAGTAAAAATTTCATTATCTCACGATGTCCAGCGTAATGTTTCGACTGTCAACGTTCCAATTATCCGGAAAAAAGGAGCCAAACCGGCGGCCGCGGCCGGTCTTTATGCCCGGCCGGATTCCTTGAACCTGTTTCCTTCATTGAATGAACAGGACCAGGAGAATATTTATGAGTTGTTGGATCGGGATGATTGGCTGGAAATTGAACCCCTGCAGCGCCACGGTATTTATGTTGAGGCCGTATGTAAAACTAATGGGCACCAGGCCCGGGCAATTGTATCCGGGGAGCATGACACAGTGGAAGAATTAACCTGTGACGGGGAAGTTATCCGGGTTAGTGAAGAGGTGGAGACGCCAGAAATAAGAAATCTTGAACACGCCCGTCAGTTAGTGGAGAGGGACGGGGGCGCGTTAAAAGAGATTACCCGGGAGTTTATAACCCGGCAGGGCAAAATTTATGATCGCGAAGGTTTTGATAATGCCCGGGAAGCTGTAGAAGAGGTGATAAGAGGGCGAATGGCCGGCGATGCCCTGCAGATCCAGACAATAACCGGTTCCGGTAACCAGGGGATATTTACTGCGTTGCCCCTTTATGAACAGTATAAAGAAAAGGGTGACCATTTTCTTCCGGCGGCTCTTTTTACCGTTCTTGTCCAGATTCACCTGGTGCAACAGGAGAAACGAATTTCTGACCTGTGCGGACTTACGGTTCGGGCAGCCCGGTCACTTCTTGCCGGATTATTGTATGATCGGGGGGCAGAAATCCCACAGATTGAGGAAAAGATGGAAGAACTAGCCGAGTCGATGCGGGGAATTGTTTGCGAGGGGGCAAAAGACAGCTGTGCCCTGAAAGGGTACCTTGCCGCTACGATGGTGCAAAAGCTTATTTGAAATATTAAATTGGTGCATTTTTTTCCTCAGAACATTAATTTGGGGAATGACTGTTTTCTCAAGAAACATTTCGAAACATTGATGTTACTTAAATATATTTCGTGTTATAATTCTGCCGGTTAAATCTATAAGTTCGCCGGGAGAAAATCATGAATAAATTTTGGTGGAAAAATATTGGGGTTCTCTCTTTATTACTGGTTATATTGCTCTCCGGTGTAATTTTTTTAAATAATTGTGGTGAAGTGAATCCTCCAGAATCTTCTTCTGCTCTCAGAACTGTTACTGATATGGCCGGGCAGGAGGTGCAGATCCCGGAGGATATTAACCGACTGATTTGTTCGGGTCCGGGGTGTCTGCGCCTGGTCACTTACCTGGAAGGGGAAGGTGAAGTTGTTGGTGTGGACAGTATTGAAAAGAGAGATTCCTTTGTAGAGGCCCGGCCTTATGCCCTTGCCAATCCTGGTTATGCAGAACTTCCTCTCATTGGTGAATTTCGCGGCCATGATAATCCCGAGCTTATTGTTGGCCTGGATCCCGCGCCGCAATTAATATTTAAAATATGTTCCGGGGGAAGCCGGGAAGCCGAGCGCCTGCAATCTAAAACCGGGGTTCCGGTTCTCTGCATAGATTATGGAAAATTGCCCGATGAAGAGGAAGAAATACGGCGTACCCTGAAATTCATGGGAGATGTTCTTAAAAAGCAGGAGCGGGCGGAAGCAGTCATTAATTATTTTGAAACCTTGAAAGCGGACCTCCGCCGGCGGACGGAGCAGTTAACCGAAGCAGAGCTCCCCACCGCTTACCTGGGCGGGCTGGCCCACCGGGGGCCCCATGGTTTCCGGTCGACCAATCCCACTTATGCTCCCTTTGTTTACCTGCCGGTGAAGAACGTTGCCCGGGAGGTTTTATCGGCAGGAGAAAATATTAACCACGCCAGTGTTAATCGCGAGAAAATTTTAGAGTGGGATCCGGAATATATCTTCATAGATGGGGCCAGTCTTCGCTTGAGCGGCCGGCAAAATGCCCTCGATCAGCTGGGTGAGCATCCGGCATACCGGGAATTATCGGCCCCCCAGAAGGACCACGTTTATATTTTATTTCCGGAAAATTATTACAATCAGAACCTGGGCACTGTATTTGCCAACACGTATTTTATCGGTAAAAAGCTTTTCCCGGATAGATTTGACGATATTGAACCACTGGAAAAAGCCGAGGAGATCTCAAGATTTTTAAACGGGGGAAGCGCCTACCGTAAGATTAAAAATGATTTTGATAACCGGCCCTTCCAGAGGGTTGAGGAGTTTCATTGAGTCATTTCGAAGGTCGAAAAATCCCGGTTGACTACAACTCTTACATCCAGAAGAAGTTATATTTTCTGATTATTTTATTTTTGCTCCTTTTCCTGGTTCTTGTCGCCGGGATAACCCTGGGAGCGGTAAATATTTCTCCGCCGGAAATTATCAAAACATTTTTGAATCTTAACCCGTCTGCGCGGATCAGCACAATTATATATTCTATTCGCCTGCCGCGAGCAGTGGCCGCTATTTTTGCCGGCGCCGGGCTGGCAGTTGCCGGAGCCGTGATGCAGTCTGTCCTGAGAAATCCTCTTGGTTCACCTTTTACACTCGGTATATCACAGGCTGCTGCTTTTGGCGCCGCATTTGCAGTAATGATCCTGGGAGCTGGCGAAATGCAGTCCAGCCAGGTGGGATCTATTAGTGTAATTAACCCTTACCTGACAGTGGTGTTTGCCTTTGGGGCCTCGGTTATTGCCGCCCTGGTTATAATAATTGTTGCCCGCCTGCGCGGGGCAACGCCGGAAGTGATGGTCCTGAGCGGGGTGGCCCTCGGTTCCTTATTTTCCGCCGGCACCCTGTTCTTGCAGTATTTTGCCGACGACACCCAGCTGGCGGCAATGGTCTTCTGGACCTTTGGAGACGTGGGCCGGGCCGGGTGGAGCGAGGTGTCTGTTATTTTTCCCGTGGTTACCCTCGGTTCTGCTTTTTTTATCTACATGGTGGCCTATGGCGTGCTGGGCAGCTTTGTCTTTAAG
>JBNJDC010000184.1:0-3584 GCA_051744565.1 bacterium | reverse complement strand
GCAACTGCAGTGTGAAAGAGCCAAGTATATTAGTAACAGCAACTGCAGTGTGAAAGAGCCAGGTGTACTAGTAACTACGTAAAACCTAAAACCACATTATGACAGTAACTCTTCAGTAAAATCCAGGGTTAAATAATTTTTTGACTTTGTTGTTACTCAATCTCTATTTTCTATTCTCTGTTCACTTACCAATCTGCTTTTTCTGCGTTCATCTGCGTGCTAAATAAGTCTTTGACTTTTGGTGTGGCCTTTATTTTTGCGCCTGCTCAAAGTTTTACAGGTTTTGCATCCCGCTCCGCGCCCACTCAAAGATGGCGGCCTCGTTTTATTGTTCCGTCTCCGTATTCACTGTTCAGATCGTCGATGAGGCGGTTTAGTTCCTTCTGGTTCTCTTCTTCCGGGTCAACAAATAGCTCCTCCTGTTGGCCCTTTTCCTGCAGATTTTCGACGCCCACGCCCAGCAGACGCACGCCCCGGGAATCGGGTTCATATTCCGTATCAAAGAGAAAATTTACAACTTTCCAGATTTTTTCAGTGACCGAGGTGGGCCGCTTGATGGTATGACTGCGAGTAAAGGTTGTATAATCGCCGCGACGAATTTTAACGGTGACCGTCCGCCCTTCCAGCTCTTTTTCCCGCAGGCGGCGGGAAACTTTTTCCGTGAGTTGAAACAGCTTTTTCTTCAAAACTTTGCTGTCCGTAAGGTCCTCGGAAAAAGTGGTCTCATTACTGACTGACTTGGTCTCACTTTCCGTTACAACTGGCGAATCATCCTCACCCCGGGCTCGTTTTTTCAAAACATAAGCTCGATCACCCAGTTCCTCGCGCAATTCGGGAAGTGGACATTCCTGCAGATCACCAATAGTTTCTATCTCAAATTGTTTAATCTTCTGGTAAGTTTTTTTACCCACGCCCCACATTGATCTGATATCAATATCTTCCAAAAAATCTCCTTTTTCCTCTTCTTTAACCTCCAGCAGACCATCCGGTTTATTTTCCTCCGAAGCCAGCTTGGCGATCATCTTATTGGGGCCAATTCCCACCGAGCAGGTTAACCCTGTCTGGTTGCGTATTTCATTTTTTATTTCTCCTCCCGGCTGACGGGGACTGTCATAACGTCCCAGGACCCCACTTATATCCATAAACGCCTCGTCCAGGGAAACAGTTTCTACTTTCGGTGTATAACTGCGCAGAATATCAAATATTTTCTCCGATACTTGCCGGTAGCGCTCCCCACGAACCGGCAAAAACTCTCCCTCCGGACAGAGACGGCGGGCCTCAGTCATCGGCATGGCACTGCCAATTCCATACTCCCGGGCCTGGTAACAGGCGGTGGAGACCACTCCCCGGTCGCTCAAACCCCCGACAATAACAGGCTTATCAGCAATTTCCGGATTATCAATTTTTTCCACGCGAGCAAAAAACGCATCCATGTCCACGTGCATGATAGTTCTTTGAGCAACCATTTACATATCACCAAATCCCGAAATAATAAGGAAAGCAAGTTAGAAAAACCTCTATAATTTTAAATTATTAACCTGATTATGGAAGCTAATTAACCAGGATAAAAAAAATACAAATATTAGCTCGCAGATGGACACAGGTGAACGCAGATTTAAATCTAAAACAATTCAACTGCTTAATTTTGAAGTTGTGGTAAAAATAAATCTAATGTAAATTTAAATTTTGCCGATACTAATTATATAGGCGAAAATAGGGTAAATATTATGGGGAGGTAATTTAAATGAATTTTTACCAGGGAGTCAATCAAGGTCAGGTCCACGGTTTAAATCAAAACAATAATCAACAGATACGGGAAAGATTGAGCAAATCTGCGCTGTTGCGGCGAGAAGATCTGCACCGGCAGATGTTGAAAGCCTCCTCTTCTGGCGGCCAGAAAGCCGACAAGCTCTCTTTGAGTGATCAATACGTCGAATATACCTATCGCTTTGAGATTGAACTTACTTTCCAGACCTCAAAACAGAGTCTAATGGAAGAGCTGGGCTACCCGGGAATGGAAAACGGTAAAGATCCCCGGGAAACCGAAGTCCAGGACCTCGATGAAATTGTCCCCGAATACGTAAATTCTACCAATACGGCGGCAAGAATCAGTGATTTTTCCACATCCCTGCTCCCCCATTACCTGGAAAGCCACGGCGAAACTTTGAATGATGAAACAATAACGGGTTTCATGGAATTAATTGGCGGGGCCATCGACACGGGTTTTGAACAGGCCCGGGCGATTATCACCGATGACTGGCAGGTAATGAACGATCCCCTGAGCAACCTGATAAACAAGACCTACAACAAAGTCCAGGAAAATTTAGCAGAATTTGAAGAACAGATGCGGGGTAAAATAGAAGAAGATCAAGAAACAATAGAGACCGATCAGTGAAAGTAATCTTTGAAATATAATCAGGGTGAATTTGATTCAAGGCCTGAAAGGCCGACATAAATTCAGCTGAAAGATAAAAGTTTAAAGCTGAAAGCTAAAAAACCAGGCAACTAGCAAACTAGCCAACTAGCTAACTATCTAACTAACCTGCTTACGCCCTGGGCTATGTTAAGGCACGCCCGTTGGGGCTAAAAGCAGATCAGAACGATTTAGAGGGTTTACTATAACTTTCTAACTGTTTTTACGTTGCGCCTGTTCGCCTCTTCGTAAGCTCGCCTGCTCGAGCTTACCGGTTTTGCCCCCGCGATTGTCACCTATCAGCTCATTGCCTCCACTATTCGGCTGCCTGCTTCGGCTGTTTTTTCCTGGTTTTGAACAAGAGCAAATCGAACAAACCGGTCGCCGTTTTCCGGTATTTGCCCGAGAGCCCGGCCCGGGGTGGTATTAATCCCGGCTTCCTCCAGCAGGAGCTGGGTCGCCTGGATGCTGGCCATCCCCTCGGGGACCTCCGCCCAGACGTAAAACCCGCCCTCGGCATAAATTTTTCCAAACCCGGCCTCTTCCAGCGCCGGCAGAAGTGCATTTTTACGTTCAAGATACATTTGTCTCATTTCCTCGACATGTTTCTCATCACTGAAAGCGCCCACCGCAGCTTTCTGGAGGATCTGTGCCTGGCCGGAATGGACGTTAGTCTGGACTTTTTTATACAGATCCAGGTATTCAGACCGGCCGGCCACGAACCCGATCCGGTAGTTGGTCATGTTGGAACGCTTGGACAGGGAATGGACTACCAACCCATTCTCCAGCCCCCCTTCGACGTTAAACAGGGATACTGGCGGCTTCCGGTCGTAATACATCTCCGAATAGGCTTCGTCGGAGAGCAATAAAATTTCATTTTCCTCGCAGAATTCAACCGCCTCCCGGTAAAATTCGGGCGGAATAATTTTTGAGGTGGGATTATTGGGACTGTTCAACCAGAGCAAGCGGGCTTCGCTTGCCGTTTGGTCATCAATTTTTTCCAGGTCCGGCAGAAAATCGTTCTCCGGCTGAAGGGGCATAAATACAGTTTTACCGCCCCGCTGAAGGGTCCCGGTTGTATAGGGAGGATAGCCCGGGTCGGGAATTAGGACCGTGTCGCCGGGATTAATAAAAGCCATCGGCAAGCAAAAGACAGCCTGCTTCGAGCCCA
>JBNJDC010000183.1:0-3603 GCA_051744565.1 bacterium | reverse complement strand
TCATTTATTCGTGAGACACGTGATTTGCCGCCCCAGGAATGTGAAGAACGCTTCGAGAAACAGGCGAAATTACTTAAAGAAAGGTTAACCGAAGAAGGGTTAATCGGCTGAAGAAGGGGTTGTTTCTGGTTCCTTGTTTCTTGTTCCTGGTGGGGCAGGGGCAATGCGTGTGTTTAGATGGAGTTCTGAAAATTAAGGTTTTTACTTAAAAATATCAGTTGTTCTCGAGCTGGATTGTTTCCTTTAGTTTATCTTCTTCCCCGGGTTCGAGCTTTAGTTCGTAGCGGATTCGATCCGCATCAATCTGGCGGTAGTTGTGGGACGCTTCAATTATTTCCCAGTTTTTGTGGGGGAACTGGCGCTCCAGGCGGAGGGTGACCGGAATATTGCGATAGTTGTTAATTTTTGTTTCAAATTTTTCCTCTTCCAGCCACTTTTCAAGTCTTCCCTTTTCGTCGTATGAATAATCAAAAGAGCGGACATTCATTTTTTTACTGATTGCCCGGACCTGTTTTGAGCTTCCGATCTCCAGCTGATCTTTGCCTCCCGGGGGAAGGTAGTTCAGCCGGGCAGTTCCGGTCCAGGATAAATTACCGGGAGTGGATTCCCGCAGGAGCTGAATCTTGCCGGCGGGAAGGGGGTGATCACCGGAAGGATTTTTAAATTCAAGTTGGTGCCTGGTTGAATTTTTTTGAGCGTCTAATTGTGTGCGGTAGATGTTTTCAACCTCGACGTTTTCAAAGCGGGTAAATTGTAATCGACGGTCGTGGTCGGGGGAAATTTCCTCCAGCTTGCCGAGTTCGAGCAGGTGATATTCAGAGGACCGGGCCTGTTCGATTTCCCGGGCCATTTCCCGGGGCGCGTCCGCCGAGAAGCCTGTAGCCATCATTTTATCCCGGGCGGAGTTCCGGCGGGTTTCGGCTTCCGATTCCGGCTTTCGCTTGCGTTCCCAGTTTTTGATTACTTTGGCCAGTTTGTCCATCATATCTATGTTACCGATTAGCAGGTTGACTTTTGCATTTTTAAACCTGATCCCGCTATTATTTTTTATTCGAACAAATCCTTCCAAATCAATCCCGGTCAGGTTCCAATTCAACCGGCCGTGATAAAATGGATTCCAGTCCAGGCCCCGGGTAAGATAACTAATCTCCACGGTAGCAGAGACTGGTTCTTTCCCCTCAACCTCCCAGGTGAGAGTTCCGGTGGTGGAAGAAGGATAGGAAATATCTTTTTTTATCAACCGGTCCCCGTTGTTGTGGATGGTAAAGAAAACTGAAGTGGGATCCACCTGTTTTTGTTGCCAGTTAAAACTCAACCGGTTTTTTCCTTCCCGGAATGTTATTTCACGAAATTCGCGGACAAGAGTTAAATCGTTTTTGCCGTAAATGGTTAGTTCGGTTCGCTTCAGGCGGGTGGGAGCGGAAATATCGACGCGGGCCTGGCCGGGAACAGCCAAAAAGATAAGTAGTACAGCCAGTGAAAGAATATATTTTCTCATCGGTAATCCCCCCTGATATTTTTCCGCCGATAGCGGAAGACAATTTTTTTCTCCTCGCCGGGTTCCAGTTCAGTTTTAAACCGGATGGTTTGGTGATCAATTTTTTTATAAGAATGGGATGTCCTCAACATTTCCCATTCCCCGTTGATATTATCCTGGAGAATTATGCTCCTGGTATCTTCTTTGAAACTTTCGACTGCTAATTCAACCGTTTCAATCAGATCATAAAGCTGTATATTGCCCCGATCGTCCCGGACAATATCAAGGCGCTCGCTTTCGGTTTTTTCTCGGTCTATCTGGATATCCTGGCTCATTCCGGCTGTCAGAGAAGTAGTATCTTCCCGAGGGGTGTACGGCAAATGATCTTCGCCGGTGAAAATTTGCTGATCATCGGTATTATTTTCGTAAATACGGACTTTACCTTCATATAGAGGTTTGTCGCCCAGGCCCTGTTCCTGAAGGTTGGTTAGTCTGAATTTCACCGGATAAACCCGATCTTTTTCATTTGTTTGCGGTTCGTGTTTTTGGGCATCGTAGAAAACATATCTGTCAACCGGCAGGGTGTCGGACCGGTAAACGGGAAGGCGCCTGGTCTGGCCATCTTGCAGGCGGCGCCGGACACGGAATCCATGTCCAAGGCCGATTAGTGGATTATTGAAATTTTCTCCGGAATGATTGAAAACTGTCTGTTCTTCTTTGAGCTGGAGGGAATTTTCAGCAGAATTGTTAATCAATTGGTAGGAAATATTGCGCTGGAAGCCTTCGAGTAAATAATATATTCCGGCCTTTACTTGCTGGGGACTTTCACTATAAATTTCCCAGGTTAGAGTATTATTGTCCAGGTAATTAATGCCCGTCAGTTCGGCGTTATTCTCCTGTTCCAAAAATTTAAGACGAATAGAAGCGGGATCTATTTTCACGTTCTGCCAGGAAAAATTTATTTCATTCATTCCCCGGGATAAGGTAAGTGTTCGCTTTTCAAAGGCCAGGGTCCCCTCGGGATTTTCAAGGTTTAAATAAATGTCCTGCCGGCTGGTTAAGGAATTGAAACTTCCCGCGGCGGGAATAGATATAATTGAAGTTGTTATAATAATCAGAAAGAAAATAAATAATTTATATTTATCCATGGAAATTACCCCCGTGATTAATTCAGTTACTGGTTTCTTGTTCCTGGTTGCTTGTTGAGGTCAAATTAACCGTTTAAAGCTTCGAATAACCGGTCCCTGACTACCGAGTAATCTTCCGGACAATCAACCGGTTCGTTCAGGTAGCGGGCCTCGACATCTTCGAGCTCGTTTTCGTGGTAGTTAACCTTAAAATCTGTGAACTTCAGGCCGTTGGCCGTGGAGATAACCACGGTTCTTTCCTCCGGCTTGATGGTCTTGTTATCAACTAACTTCGTGAGTGCGGCCAGGGCCACGCCCGTGTGCGGGCAACTGAACAGGCCCGATAGATCGGCCCGGGCGGCGGCGTTGGCAAGTTCAGCTTCGCTTGCCTGCTCAACAATGCCGTCGAACTCTTTCAGCACATCGATTGCTTTGTTAATACTGACCGGGTCACCGATCTGGATTGCCGAGGCCTGCGTGGGTTGGGCTTTTTTTGCTTCAAAGGACTCAAAGTTGTCCTCGTAGGCTTCATAAAGAGGGTTGGCCCGGCTGGCCTGGGCGCAGATGATTCGTGGTTTGTAATCAATCAACCCCACCTCTTTCAGTTCCCGGAAACCTTTGCCCAGGGCGGAGACGTTGCCCAGGTTTCCGCCGGGAATAATAATGTTATCAATTTTTTCCCAGTTAAACTCCTGGGCCAGCTCGTAACTTATTGTTTTTTGACCCTCTATTCGCAGGGAGTTCATGGAGTTGGCGAGGTAAATGTTTTCCTCGCGGCAGAGCCGGCTGACTATCCGCATGCAGCCGTCAAAATCAGTATCCACGGCCAGGGTAACCGCATCATTAGAAATTGGCTGAATAAGTTGAGCAACTGAAATTTTACCTCTGGGAAGAATTACTATTGACTGGATGCCGGAAGAGGCGCAGTAGGCGGCCAGCGAAGCGGAGGTATCCCCGGTGGAGGCGCAGGCCACCGCCGGAACGTCTATCCCGTCGGGC
>JBNJDC010000182.1:0-3605 GCA_051744565.1 bacterium | reverse complement strand
ACTGTATATTTCTTCGAAAATTATTTTTGTTACGTGAAAACCGGGGGGCTGAACTGGTTCGTCCTGACCGGTGGGCACCAGGAAGTATATTTTCCAGCTAACCGGGTTCAGGGAAGAAATCTTGAGAAACATGTCAGCCAGTAGAGGAGCACTCTGGGCGGTAATAATCGTATTTATCTGCAGGGGGAGTTCATTCTGACGGATTTTGTAAGCCATTTCGATAGTTTTTTGGAAGACATTCTTCTGATTCCAGAATTTATCGTGAAGTTCCGGGTAGGGGGCGTCAAGGTATAAACTGAACCGCATAAATTTTTCATTGGCAACTTTCTGGATATTTTTGGAAGACAGATTATCAGTGGCTGTTGGTTGCAGGGTGAGTTTCAAATCAGTTTTCTTAACCTGTTTTATAAGTTCCACCAGGTCCTGCCGTTCAAAAGGATCGTTGCCGGCAAGGACAAGGCGTTTTGTGTCCATGTTTTCCAGCTGATCAATTAATTTCTTACCTTCCTGCGAGGAGAGCTGTTCGGGATCGGGAGTTTTTGACTTTTCAATCCGCCAGTGTTTACAGTTCAGGGAGCCCAGCCGGGTTACTTCCCAGGTGACCGTGGGCGGGGCTTTATAGGGCTGGACGGGAACCATCAGCAGCCTCCAGTGAAAAAGTGATTATAATTGGCGGTTAAAGTGTAACCTATTGAACGTTAGTCGTCCGAAAAAATATTTTTTATATTAATTAATCACCTCTTTATTAGTATCTACTTAAACTTAACGCATTTTTGCCCAATTTTAAATCATAAATTTAAACTTCCTCTCTTAACTGGTATAATTAATTTTTCCTTATAAGGGAGGATAGAAGTTGGAAAATAAAAAGGTTTTGATTCCTGTATATGTTTTTTTAATTATTAGCCTGGGACTTGCCGGTTTAAAATTATGGATGGGATTCTGGCTGGATTCTTCCGCCCTGCGTTCGGTGGGAGTTAACAATGCCGCTGATTTTTTATATGGGATTGTACTTTATCTAGGTTTATGGGTCAGTATTCAGCCTCCTGACAGGTCCCATCCGGAGGGCCACCAGAGGTTTGAGTCACTGGTGGGTATATTTGTCGGGATAGTTATTACCGTTTCCGGTATATATGTTCTGTATGATGCGGCCTGGACGTTTTATTTTGGACGACAGGTTACGCTTAATGCCGCGGGGATAATAGTTATCCTCGGCTCAATGACTGTTAAGAGTGTCCTTTCCTGGTATTGCAACAGGGAAGGGAAAAAATTAAGATCGCCCGCCTTAAAAGCGCTGGGGCGGGATCAGGCCAGTGATATCCTGGCTGATGCAACTGTCCTTGTTGCTCTGCTGACTGTTAATTTTGGCTGGCAGTTGCTTGATCCGCTGGTTGCTTTGATT
Source organism: bacterium (assembly GCA_051744565.1). Taxonomy (GTDB): domain Bacteria; phylum T1Sed10-126; class T1Sed10-126; order T1Sed10-126; family T1Sed10-126; genus CAZKRS01. The sequence goes on along the minus strand of JBNJDC010000182.1, from coordinate 2,206 downwards.
ATCGCGCTGACGATTATTAAAGTTGGAGTGTCGACTTTAACTGAGAATATCAATCATATTACCGGGCGGGCGGCGCCCCCGGACTTGATCGAAGAAATAAAAAAAATAGTTAAAGCAGATAAAAAATTTGAAGGCCCCACCAGTATTAGATCACATTTTGTTGGTCCCCGGGTCCATATTTCCCTTGTAGTGAAAGCGGATCCCGCTCTTCCCCTGGGAAAAGTCCACGGGGCGGAAGAACAAATGAAACAGAAAATTTTGGCCCTGGATACGGTGGAGCGGGTATATATTCACGTGGAACCAAATTGCTCAGTTTAGATTAAGCTCGTCACGAGTCCGGCAGAATATAATAACAAACCATCGTGGTTTCAGTCTTTCATATTATTTTGGCGCTGTTTTTTAAATTCTTCAAACTTTTGTTTGCGTTCCTCGATATATTCCGCAAATTCTTCCTGTCGATTTTCAATGAAATCCTGGCGTTTCTCCCGTAATTTCTGTCTAAAATCGCTGTAGCGTTCCTGGAGTGATTGATAATTTTTTTCAATAGTTTCCAGGCGGGTAGAAATTTTATTTTTCTGGTTCTGCAGTTTTTGGAGTTTTCTTTGCAATCTCCTGGTCTGCAGGGGAGAGGTTTCCCGTTCAACCTGTTGTTCCAGTTGGGATATTTTCTTGTCTATCTGGGTTAGTTCTTCCTTAAGCTCTGATAATTTTTTCCTTTTAGCCCAGTGTTTCCAGGTTAATTGTAATTCCTTGCGAATTGTGCCGACTCTGTTTATTTTTGCCCCCCCGGTTGAACTGTCTGCTTTTACATCTGCGCCCTGCCCCGACCTCAGGGTGACTTGTGTATCGGATTCCAGCCAGATACTGCCGCTATCCACTCCCGACCAGTTAGTCTTTTCCAGCTCGTAAGCAGTTTTAAATTTTGTGCCACGAACTCCCAGCGTGCTGACCGGGGTGTGGACGGTAAATTTATCCTCCCGCCGTTCGGGGTCAAGGTTGATTTCAATAGTTCCGTAATGCAGATCAATTGAATCTGCTCCCTCGTCCAGGTTAAATTTTATCCCGGTTTCCTCGTTAAATCTAAAGGTGTGGTTTTGATTGGCCTTGACCTCCAAAAAAGAGCCACTATCAATTTTCAGCTCACTTTCTGCTTCCAGTCTTTCATTTTCTCGAACTTTTTGCCATTCCTGTTCCGGGGAAGAACGAGCTTGAGCCTCCCCGTCCAGGTGATAAATTTCCAAACTGGCCGTTGCCGGTGAGCTGATAAGCATCAGGAAAACAAAGGAGAGAAAAGCCCGGAAAAGGCTAAAAAACCTTTTCCGGACTCTTGAATTTTTCACGGTCAGTTTCCCTGGCAAAAAAATTATTCTTCCTGATTTTGCATGCGTTTGTCCAACTTCTCGCGGGCTTGTTCCCGGGAAAATTCTGTTTCCAACCGCTCCATCTCAGAGAACTGGTTGGCCATTTTTTCCATATCAAGCTTAACCAGGACCCAGGCGTTGTAAATGCCTTCTTCTTCCCTGACGGCGCGCTCGGCTTCCTTAACTCCGCGCAATTCCTCGTCAACAACCCGTTCGGTCAACGATTCAAAAGCCGATAAAACTTCGGATTCTGCTGCTTCTCCCATTTCCTGCTGGTAATCCTCCTGCCAGGACTTAATGTTCTGGCTGAGTGACTGACCCAGCTGGTTGGTGGCCCGCAGGTTTGCTCTTTGCAGGGCAATATTTAACTGGCGGGATTTTGCGTTTGCCGCTTCAAATAAAACGCCCTCTTTCTCAGGGGGATTTTGAGCCCATTCTGGGCCGAAATCATCGCCCCATTGCTTTTTCCCTTCCTGCTGCGATGAACAGCCAATTACAGCAAAAACCATAAAAACAGAAATGAAAATGTAGAGTAATTTCTTTATTTTCATATTAACCCTCCTTAAAGGTTATTAATTTTAAAAAATCTAAAGCTTGTAACAAACGGGATCCAAACTAGTTTTATCTACCTCCTGTTTATTAATCCTTCTTGCCCACTTTGTTCCTGGAAGTCTAAACTAAAATTATCTTACCACTAACTTCGAACTATAATTTATTTTATAGCGGGTGTAAAGAACAATTAGCTGTTCAATTAAGTAACTTTTTGACAATCAGGTCAGGCATATTGTTCTGGATCCAGTTTTCAATTCCCTGCCGGGTTCGAGAGGCGGCCATTGCTTTATCAA
>JBNJDC010000181.1:0-3625 GCA_051744565.1 bacterium | reverse complement strand
TTTCGAACACCGGAAAAATCTTCGACCCAGAGTGAAACCGGGGCCTCGGTGAACAAATTTTTATAACGGCGGCGACTAGCTTGCAAATCACGAGTTCGAGCTTGAATTCTGCGCTGTAAAATTAAATTCCACCCGGCCAGCAAAACAATTATCCCTCCCACAATTAACAACCAGGGAAAATATTCATAATATAAATAAACATAATAGGGACGCTCAATTTTGTGTCCCAGCCAGGCAGTTTCAATCTTCGCGCGCTCCTCGGGACGAACAAGACTTATCCCCCGTTCCATTATTGAAAGAAGTTGGGGATTGTCCCGGTGGACTGCAAGGGTACCTTCCTCACGAAAAATAGATTCAGTAGCTCTTTTAACCTCCCGAATTCCTGTCCGAAAAAGTGCATGACGAAATGGATAATCATAATCTGCCACGGCTTCAATTTGATGATTGACCAGAGCTTGAACCAGGTCCGATGATTTTGAGTAAGGAACAATTTCTATTTCAGAATATCTTTTCATAATTTTAATCAGGGAAGTCGCCCGCCGAACCCCCACCCTCTTCCCCTTTAAATCGGCCAGAGAAGTTATTCCCACAATTCCCGAGGGTACATATATCGAAGCCGTATGCGGAAAAATGTTTCGAGTATAATTCATGAATTCACTTCGATCTGAAGTTGGAGTCACGTTATTAAGAAGATCTATCTCTTTATTTTTTAATTTTCTCACACATTTTTCCCATTCGCAGGCCCTGAATTCAAATTTCACACCCAGTTTATCTTCAACCAATTCCAGGTAATCTATGGTTAACCCTTTCACATTGCCCTCATCATCAGCAAAAACGTAAGGGGGGAATTCTTCATCAACCCCCACCCGAATAGGACTGTTCATTTTTAGATATTCTTTTTCCGCAGCAGTTAGTTTGACTTTATTGAGCGGAACAAACCAATCCAGGACAAAATACAAACCGAGAATGAATAAAAATATACAAATTGCGGTAATTAAAATTTTTATAGTTCTGTCCACTGCAGCCACCTGCTTGGAAGTGATAATCAAAAACTTACAGTTTTATTAAGATAACGCACAGGGCGGAATTATGAAAGTTATTTTACTCCTCGGAAGGATAGAAAAAACGATAACTATCGCCATCATTCTGGCGAACACGTTCCAGGGCAAGAAAAGATCTGTCTATAAGCTCCCGGGGTAATATATCCTCTTCAGCCAGCTCCACCACTCCCATGCTGGCCGTAACAGAAATTTCATTCCCCTGGTATTTAACCGGTTCAGTTATTTTATAAGAAATGTTGCGCAACAATGTTTCCAGTTTTTTCCCTTCCTGGAGCCGGGGGAGGACTAGCAAAAATTCATCACTTCCCAGGCGGCCCACCATTCCCCGGCTGAGAGTTAATTTATGCAGACGTTTCCCCACCGTTTTTAGCACTTCATCACCGGCCTCCAGGCCAAATTCCCGGTTTACATCCGTGAAATCATCAATATCAATAGTGATAACTGTAACCGGCTCCCGGTAACGATTATAGTTGTTCATACAATCGGTGAGAAAACTATAGAGCAACTCTCTTCCCGGCAACCCGGTCAGTGTGTCATAATGTTCAAAATAATGGGCGGGGGACCAGCGATGGTTGGCTCGGATGATTTCCAGTATTTTGCCCCGATAACTGCACAGGTTGGAAGCATTTTTTTGTTTTATAAAAAGCCAGCCAACTTTAAATAAAAGTCCAGCCGCACTCCGGCAGGTCAAAAATAACGAATATCCTCCCTGCTTATTTAAATTTTCCTCCAGCTGGCGAAGTTTTTTCTTATTTTTACCGGCAGGTAAAAGAAAATTGAATTTTTTCCCATCCAGCTTTTGGGGAAAATAATTGAATAATCTTAAGGCATCTGTCGAAATATGTTTAATTTTAGCTTCGGCCAGCGGACCATCGGCACTCAGAATTAAATCATCTACTTTAAGCCGTACCTGCTCCGCACAGGTTTGTTTGCTCATTTAATTTCCCCTCTTTATAAATTAATCCCTGGCATGTTAATTATATAGAGCAAATTTCAAGCCCGGTGGAAATTAAAAAATGTTTAGCATAGTGGCAACTCACGTTTACCGACAAAATAAAGTTTTAAGCGAATTTATAGCAACTAATTATCAGTAACTTACCCATGGAATTATAAGGAAAGAAGGTATGAACTGAAATATAGCTGGTATTCCCGGGTTAAATTAATCCACCGGCGGGTAATTATTAAACAGTAACTATTTCTCCAGGTGCCGGTGGCAGAACCACCAGTCACCGTGCAGCTGCCCTTCAAATTTATTGCCGGATTTTGCTCCTCCCGGGGTTTCCATCACCTGGCCGCCCACTTCATTGTTTTGCGGCCAATCGGCGGGAAGAACCACTTCGTTTTTATCCGCGACCTGCAGCGCCTCCAGGGCCCGAAGTGTTTCCGCCACACTGCGCCCCACTTCTCCCGGATAAAAATTAGAAAGCCTGACTTTACCGGAGGGATCAATAATCATTGTTCCCCGGATGGTCACCTCGTCATTATCGGGATGAAGATAACCCAATTCCCGAGAAATTTCACCGCTGGCATCGGCAATTATGGGAAAAGAGATCTCCACGTCTTCAAACTTTTCCCCCATGGCTTCCAGCCATTCCTCGTGCGTTTGCATGTCATCCGTGGACAACCCCACCAGGCTGCAGTTTAAATCTTTAAACTCATTTAACCGGCGGGCATAGGCCACCAGCTCGCTCGTACAGACCGGAGTAAAATCCGCAGGATGACTGATAATTATCAACCATTCACCGGAATAATCCTCCGGAAAATCAATTTCTCCCCGCGTGGTTTGAGCAGAAAACTCAGGCAGCGTATCCCCTATCCCTAATATTCTGACTCCCTTATCTTTTCCCATTATACTTCTCCTTTATTAATTTTTTAGAATAAAATAAATAGATTCTAAAAGTCAATTATTTAATTTTAACCAAAAATCATCCAGGCGGCAAGAGCCAGGAACATGAGGGCAAAACCACTGGCAATAAAAATTCCGACGATGAAAATAACATCCGAGTCCTCATCATCCTCAAGATCATGAACAGTTTTTACCGTCTCCTCTCTATAGACGAATCCCTTACCAAAAATACCATTTTCCAGTTTAACTTTTATTTCAATATAATCCTCAATATCACCGTCATGATCGGCCGGAAGCTGAGGTTCCATAGCGATCGCTTTCACGGTTGATTCAATAGGAACAGTAGCCTCGTCGTACTTATCCGACTGCAGAGATTCCGGGAATTTTTTGGCCACCTCACCGATAGCCCGCGCATATATCTCATCTCCCGGCTGAAGTTCACTGGGTTTAACTCCCTTGAGAGGAATGGTAACAATCGAAAGCCGGTGGTAATTATGCGCCTCTTCAGCGGAAGAATCTGAAGTACTATGGGATGATTTTTCTTCATCTTCTTCCGAACTATCGGACTGTTTTTCCTCAAGCTCCCCGGGGGTGAAAAGCTTGGCAGAGATATCAAACTTTATTTTCCCCTTCCGAACAATCGCAGTAACCAGGTGATCAAAAAAATCAACCAATTCTTTCTCGTTTTTATTCTCCAGCCAACCTAAAAAATCATCTT
>JBNJDC010000180.1:0-3628 GCA_051744565.1 bacterium | reverse complement strand
AACTCCAATGCTCAACCGGACTGCCGGGTTCGCTGTAGCGTTCCTTTAATTTATTTCTCAATTTTTGGACCGCTTTCTTGTCCTGTCGTTGGTATTGATAGGACGGCCACCTGTCCTCCTTGCCCCGTTTATATTTCATTTTTTGTTCTTTTAGAAATTCTTTTTCTTCATCTGGCAGGGGACGGTTAAAGTATAATCGAATCCGGTAACACTTGACGCCTCCCACTTCCGCCGGGTGGATACTGGAAAGTTTTATCCTTGGAGTCACCTTATCCTGCAATTTATCAATCCATTCGCTGATTTCATCTTTTGACTCAAAGGCTGAATCCGGCAGCCGGGTTTGGGTTTCCTCGGCCAGCTTTTTTGCGAATTTAACCTGGGCCGGAGTGGGTTTGTCCCCGCTTAACCAGCCCTTCTCCCGGGCAACACGGTAGGGTTTTTCCAGCCATTGAAATTCATCCTGAAGAAATTCCTCATATGTATTTTCGCCCTGTTCGATTTTGGCCAGTTCTTCTTCCATCTTTGCAGTGTAGGAGTAGGAAATAACCTGTTCAAATTTATCCCGCAGGTAATCACAAATTTGTTCCCCGCGCTCGGTGGGATGGAGTTTACCCCGTACTTTCCTGAGATAACCGAATCCTCCTCTTCCCTGCTTTATTTTCTGTAATATTGCTCCATAGGTGGAAGGTCGGCCGATCCCCCTGTTTTTCAGTTCACTGACCAGCATCCCCTCACGGTAGCGGGCCGGAGGATGAGTTTGCTCCGGTTCGGGCCAGATACGTTTCATTGTAACTTTCTGGCCTTTTTTTAACTCCGGCAGTTTAACTTCGTTCCAGCCATACTCCGGATGTATTTTCCGATAAAGTTTTAAAAAACCGTTAGATTTTAACTGGTGGCCCTCGGCTTCGGCCCGGTGTTTACCGCCCCTCAGTTTAATATTTGTCGTGTGGTAGACAGCTGGTTGGGACTGGGAGGAAAGAAACCTGAAATAAATTAATCGGTATAAATCAAGAAGATCCTCATCAATTTCGTCGCTGAGGCTGGAAGGGAAAAATTCTTCTTCCTCGGGCATTGTCGGCCGGATAGCCTCGTGGGCATCCTGTTCGTTGCCCCGGGGCTGCCAGGGACGACCCTTGTAAAGCTCCGGCACTGTGTCCGAACGGGATTTGAAAGTTTCTTTGGCCAGGTTCAGAGCATGGGGGGAAACCCGGGTTGAATCAGTTCTCATGTAGGTAATCAGGGCCTGGGGTTTCCCGTCTATTTCAACCCCCTGGTAGAGCTGCTGGGCAAGTTTCATTGTCCTTTCAGGAGTGAACCCCAGCAACCTGTCGGCGTCATTCTGCAGTGAATCAGTGGTATATGGCGGCGGAGGATTTAATTTATCCTCCGGATTTTCGTCATAGTTGGAAACTTCTAACTCGCCGCGTTCTTGCAGCTTGGTTACGATATCTTTGACGTTGTCAAAATCATCAAATTCTCCTTCAAATTGTGCTTCCAGGGTTTCCCCGCTTGTATCCAGCTCAGTCTGCAGTGTCCAGTAATGACGCGGTTCAAATTTTTCGATTTCTCTTTCTCGATCCACCACCAGGGATACGGCCGGAGACATAACTCGTCCGGCGGCGGGCAATCCGGGGCCCCCCGGGTCAAATTGAGTTGTGGAAGAGATAATAAAACCAATCAAGCGATCCAGAGCTCGTCGGGCTCGTTGTGATTCAACCAGCTGATAATCGATTGCGCGGGGAGATTCCATAGCTTCTTTTATTTCATGGTAGACAATGGCGTTAAATACAATTCTTTTTGAATTAGCCGTTCCCGGAACGCAGTGTTTCTTCAAATCAGCGGCAATGGCTTCCCCTTCCCGGTCAGGGTCTGTTGCCAGGTAAACTTCGTCCGCATCCTGTAATTTTTTTCGGACATTTTTCACCTTGTTATTACCGCGGAAATATATGGGTTCAGTCTGCAGTTCGAAATTATTTTCAACGTCAACGCCAAGTCCTTCGTCCGTCAAATCAATAATATGTCCCCCGCAGGCGATAACGTTATACTCCCCCCGCAAGAACCGGCGAATAGTTTTAGTCTTTGCAGCGGATTCAACAACAATATATTTATTCATCAAAATCACATCAAATTATATTTGATCTAAATTGTTTCAAACAAAGATACACAGAAATAACCGAGTAAGTTCATTTTGTGGTGTAAAAATGGCTCTTGCTCGGAATATAAGCCTTTTACGAAACAGGAGGTTTCGATTGTAAAAGGCTTGCCTCGGAATAGACAGGAGGTCTATGAGAATGAGAACAAGAGACTTTTTACACAATTTTTTGGACTTTACCAAATAACCCGTGGATCTCTATTAGTCCGGATTAAAAAGGGGAGAACACGAACAGCCGGGGAGTTATTCCAGACCTTTCAGTTCTTTTGGAGTTGATTCCCCCATCAGCATTTTACAGATGTTTTTGTAACCGATCGACCGGTTTCTTTTGAAAAGTTCAACAATGTCTTCAAAAAAATCCGGATCTTTCATTTTTAAACTCTCCAGTTCATTGTTTACTCTTTCCAGTTCTTCCAGTGGAGCTTCAGCAGCCATAATATATTCCTCCCTGGCCAGTTATTTATAGATTATTATTCGTCATCCTGGTTTAGATTTTTCAGCATGTCGCTAATTCCTTTGAAAACATCAACCGGTATCGGAAATGCCACTGTGGTTGTGTCTTCTGATGAAATTTCGGTTAAAGTTTGCAGGTAGCGCAGTTGAATGCCAGTATCGGTCTGTCCGATCACTTCGGCCGCCTGATTTAATTTTTCCGAAGCCTGGTATTCACCCTTGGCGGAAATAACTTTTGCCCGGCGTTCCCGTTCTGCTTCAGCCTGGCGGGCCATTGTCCGCTGCATGCTCTGGGGCAATTCAACATTTTTAACCTCAACAGCTGTTACCTTGACTCCCCAGGGATCAGTTTCCTCGTCAATAATTGATTGTAGTTTTTCATTAATTTTATCCCTTTCGGACAACAGTTCGTCAAGTTCGCTCTGGCCCAGGACGCTGCGCAGTGTTGTTTTAGCGATTTGGCTGGTAGCCATGTAGTAATTTTCAATCTGAATGATGGCGTCCACGGGATCGGCAACTCGAAAATATACAACAGCGTCTACCTCAACCGGGACATTATCCATGGTCATGATTTCCTGGGCGGGGACATCCAGGGTTATAATCCGCAGGTTAACCCGCTCCATTGTTTCAAAGAGCGGAATCACATAAATAAAACCCGGTCCCCTGGTTCCCACCAGCCGGCCAAGACGAAAGATTACCGCTCGTTCGTATTCCTTGATAATTTTAATCCCGCTGACCAGCAGCAGGAGTCCAACCACAATTATACCGGCCAAAATTTGCAGTATCATCGTATTCATTAAATATTTCCTCCTATATTTAATTTTCCTTCATATAAGACAACCATACGATACTTTTCCAAAAAGAAAAAGAGTTTTTTGCCGGTCGCAAAATTCTAAAAATTTTGCTATAATTATTATCCGGGTAAAGGTAGTAACCCTGGAAAAACAGACGGAGGTTAAAACAATGCAGGTTGAACGGTTAAAATCAAAAATACATCGGGCGAAGGTGACGGATGCTAATTTG
>JBNJDC010000179.1:0-3688 GCA_051744565.1 bacterium | reverse complement strand
TCCGCCTGCCGGCGCGAGTCAGGATTCACCGGAAGAAATCCTGGATGATGTTGACCTTGAAGAAACGGAAGATGATATTCCCTTTTAAGTTGAATTTTTGAATTTTACTGGAGGTGAATGTAGTGGCTTACAGGCGCAGTACACCCCGGAATAAGAAACTTCCGGCTGAAGTTAGTTACAGAAGACCTGACCTGCTCAAGGAATATATCGATGATGATTATAAGATTTTGCCCCGCCGGCGGACCAAGCTGGCTTCCAATCATCAGCGACAATTGACCAAGGAAATTAAAAGAGCCAGGTTTCTTGCCCTTTTGCCTTATGCAAAGGAGCATTGATTAATTAGAAATTATTTGGAGGTTAAGTGAAGATGGAAGTTATTTTGACTGAAGATGTTAAAAATCTTGGTTTGAAGGGGGAGGTTGTTGACGTGGCGGATGGTTATGCCCGCAACTATTTGCTACCCCAGCAGATGGTAGTCCGGGCCACCAGCGCCAATCGTGAACGTTTTGAGCGTAACCCCGAAGAGATCGAACAGAAAAAAGAAGAAATGGTTGATGAAGCACGGGATCTTGCTGACGCTCTGGGAACCCTGGAGTTAAAAATTGAAAAGGCCGCCTCGGAAGAAGGAAGTCTTTACGGTTCAGTCAGCCAGGACGATATAGTTGATGCCCTGGACCGGGAGGGTTTTGAGCAGATCAAACCCAACCAGGTAATTATTGACGAGGCTATCAAGGAAATTGACGAGTACGAGGTGCGAGTCAACCTTGCCGGTTCAGTTGAAGCGCAGGTGAGTGTGGAAGTTGTCGCCGAGTGAGGTTCAAGCCGGTACTGATATAGCGCGCCAGCCTCCCAGCTCTCCCGAAGCAGAGCAGGCTGTTCTGGGTTCTATGATGCTTTCCGAACAGGCTGTCAGTAACGCCCTGGACGAGTTGAATGATCCTAAGTATTTCTATAAGAATGCTCACAGGATTATATTTGAAGCTATTTCCGAGATGTTTGAAGAGGGGCGGGAAATAGATGCGGTAACCCTGGGGGAAAAACTGGCTGATGACGATCAGCTGGAGGAAGCCGGGGGTTCCAATTACCTGGCTGAGCTGGTTAACTCTGTTCCTTCAGTTGCCCATGTTGCCCATTATGCGGAGATAGTTAAGAAAAATTACATGCACCGGGCCCTTATTGACACCTGTTCGGATATCATTGAAATGAGCTTTAACCGCCACGAAAATGCTGAGGACCTGGTGGATAAAGCGGAAAAAATGATTTTTAGCGTTAAACAGGACCGGGTCAGTGAAGGGGTTACCGCCATTGGGGATATTATCAAGGAAACTTTTGAAGAGGTTGATGAGGCGGCAAATCGGGAAGGTGTTATTTCGGGGATAAAAACGGGCTATACCAAGTTTGATAGCATGACTTCCGGGTTTCAGAAAAATCAGCTTATCATTATTGCCGCTCGCCCGGGGATGGGAAAGACTTCCCTGGCTTTGAATATGGCCCAGAATATTGCCCTGGACGAGGAAGAACCGGTAGTTATGTTCAGCATGGAGATGAGCAATTCCGCCCTTACCAAGCGACTTCTGGCCTCCTCGGCCCGAGTTTCCTACAGTAAATTGCGAAGTGGTAAAATTTCAGAGGCCGACTGGGACCGTCTGGCTAATGCTATGATGCGTCTCGGCGATGCGCCTATTTATCTTGAGGATAGCGCTAATTTGAATGTTCTCCAGATGAAAGCGAAAGCTCGCCGTCTGCAGGCCAATCACGGCCTGTCGCTGGCTATAGTTGACTACCTGCAGTTGATGGATGCCGTGGGGCCGGCGGAAAGTAACGAGCAGAGACTGTCCAATATCAGCCGTGGTTTAAAACAGCTGGCAATGGAACTGGAGATACCGGTGCTGGCGCTGACCCAGCTTAACCGTCAGGTTGAACACCGGGGCGGGGATAAAAGACCCCAGCTTGCTGATCTTCGTGGTTCGGGGGCCATCGAACAGGATGCCGATGTGGTTGGTTTTGTTTATCGACCTTTTATTTATACGAAAAAAGAAGAAGATAAGGGCTATGCTGAAGTGATACTTGGTAAACAGAGAAACGGTCCCACCGGCAGTGTTCCCCTCTCCTTTATCGATGAATACATGCGGTTTGAAAACATGAAAAAAGAACCCGAACCGGGCGGGTATTGATGCATTCCCTGAATTTAAACGGACTTCGCCCGATTTTGTGGATTTATGGCCGGGTTGTTAAAAATATAAGATAAGACGTTAGATTTCCTCACCCGACAGGTGAAAAGGTTGAGAATTTATTAACAGGGGCGAATAATTCGTGCATATATGTTCAGATTGTGGTTATACGAGCCCTGACTGGCTGGGACGCTGTCCTAATTGTGGAGAATTTGGAACTATTGAGAAGGAAATAGGGGCTGAGGAGGGGGGTTCTTCCTCCACTTCCAGAACTTCGCAGGCCCGGGACCTGGCGGATATTAATCCTGATGATTATTCTCGCTGGAATACGGGGATTGGTGAACTTGACCGGGTTTTAGGGGGCGGAATTGTCCCGGGATCTGTTGTTTTGCTGGGCGGTGAGCCGGGGATCGGTAAATCCACTTTGCTGCTCCAGTGGGCTGATGCCCGCGACCAACAGGCGGGGCCCGTGGTTTATGTGAACGGTGAGGAATCGGGCGCCCAGATCGCCCGCCGCGCTGATAGAATTGGAGTGAGTTCTGAAAATATAAAATTAATCTCCCCCGGCTGTATAGAGGAATTAATTGATAACCTGGAAGATCTTCAACCTTCCCTTGTATTTATAGATTCCATCCAGACAATAACCAGTGAAGAGTCCGGGGGAATGCCCGGCAGCGTGGCCCAGTTGCGCACGGCAACTCAAAAAATTGTTAAAGCGGCCAAAAAATTTGCCGTCCCTTTTGTTCTTGTGGGCCATGTAACTAAAAAAGGCGACATTGGTGGACCAAAACGGCTTGAGCATATGGTGGATACTGTTTTATATTTTGATGAGGCAAACCGGGGACACAGGTTTATTCGCAGTGCGAAAAATCGTTTCGGGGCCACCGGCGAGCTGGGAATTTTTGAAATGACGGGAAAAGGGCTCCGTTCGATTTCCAATCCCGGCCAGTATTTCCGGGGCTCCGACGAAGGGGAAAGTGGCTGTCTGGCAACCATATCACTCCAGGGAAATCGACCTCTGCTTGTGGAAGTTCAGGCCCTGGTCACTCCCAGCCAGTATGGAACTCCCCAGCGCTCGGCAACCGGTTTTTCCAATCAGCGCCTGCATATGCTGCTGGCGGTCCTGGAGAAAAAAATGGGACTGCCGCTGGGGAGCCAGGATGTATTTGTTAATGTTGCCGGTGGATTACAGCTTGATGATCCGGGCGCTGACCTGGCAATGGCCCTGGCAATTTTCAGCAGTTTTAAAGAAAAATCACTTGCCGCCGGGATAGCTTTCGGGGAGCTGGGCCTGACCGGGGAGCTGCGGCCGCCCGCCCAGGTGGACAGTAGACTGCGGGAAGCAATCAGGCTGGACAACTCGCCGCTTGTGGTCGGAGGAAAAGATATTAGAAACAACGAACACTCCGGCCAGTATAAAACTGCCGCTTCTATTGCCCGGGCAGCAAATTTACTGATAAAATAAGAACAATTGGTATCATAATTTATAGAGTCCGATTGAAGCGTCCGGTTATTTT
>JBNJDC010000178.1:0-3699 GCA_051744565.1 bacterium | reverse complement strand
AATAACCAATGGCCGGCAAGGTTTACTTCCGGACACAAGTCCAAAAGCAAACGTCCCCACGCTGGAAATTACCGCCCCTTTTTCTCTCCTGCAAACCGACATAGTTACAGACGGTTCACTGGCTGAAAAGAGTCTTTTCCTGGGGGAAGAAGGTCAGATAAACTGGAAAACCTGGCCGGAGAAGAACGTTAGTTCCCGGCTCACCATCAACGGGAATCCCGTCCTTTCCGGCGCCCGGAAAGCAAACGGAGCAACCTGGGAACCTGAGGACAGTGGTTTTAAAAAAGGGGTCATTGAACTGCCCGGAGCAAATCCAGCCTGGGCGGGACGCTGGTATTTTAGCTTCCCGGTGCATGAGAAAGTCAAAATATATTTCGCCGGCAAGTCCCCGGCAGTGGATTTAGCCCGGTATTTGTTGGCAGAGAGGATACAAACGGTCCAGCAACCTGGCGAGGCCCAGCTTATCCTTATCGGGAGTCGAAACTATCCGGAGGGGTTTAATGAACTCCTGCCGGACGAAAAGGTAGCTGATATTCCCCGGCTCGTCCTCCTGGACAAGAAGTTTAACCGGGCGGAATTTACTTCACTGACCGCACCGGTTGCCTTCCCCTGGCAAATTGAAGGTCCGCTCCAGTTTGAAAGTCCGCAACCGGTATCGGTAACAAACAGGAGGCAGTTGCTTCGTTCGCCACTAACAAAAAAAGCCAGGGATTTAACCATCCAACAACTTTTTCAGGTCCAGCCCAAAAACAATGACACAATATTGTTTAAAGCCGGCGACAAAAGGTTACTGGCCCGGAAAGACAACTGGTATATTTTGACCGTTCCGCCCGAAAGTTTTCTCCGGGAGGAATCAATTTCCACCGTCTGGCCGTCAGTTTTTTCAAATATAATTTTCAGTGCTGTCAAACGGGAAGGTTCCAGGGGCTGGACAACGGGACAAAAACAAATACTTCCTGAAAAATATAATTACCCTCTCCAGGTTACAACTCCCGATGATTCGCAGGTGAATGTCAGTTCCCCGGGCCCCTTCATCCCCACTAAACCGGGTTTTTACAAGATTGAAGACGACAGTGGCGAAAAATATATTTTAGCTGCTAACAGAAAGAGGTCCCCCGAGGATTTCAAGAGTTTTGACCCTGAAAAAGTCGGGGGGAATATTGAAGAATTCCAGGGCTTCGCCCCCCGGACAGCTCAACCGCTTACCCCCTGGCTGTGGATGACGCTCCTGCTCATGTTTGGAATTGATTTATACTTTACTCCGGAATAAACTATTCCTTCAGGTGGGGATCTTCGGCCAGGACCGGGCTGGCGTGTTCACTCAAAATTAAATTTTCTTCCAGGGGATTGCGCAATGTTACCTCTATTGGTTCCCGATCCGGGTAGTCTTCGTCCCGCTCGGGAGGCGGGGGGATTTCCTGGCCACCAAGACAATATTCCCAGTGATCACATTTAATTTTTGTTCCGTCGTTCTTTTCAAACTCACACCATTTATACTGCTGGTTGCGGGGATATTCATCAACTTCTTCGGCGGTAGTAATTTCCCGAACCCGCTGAAGCATCAGGTGGACCGATTCCACCGTCCCCGGGTCGATCTCCTTGTAAACAAAAGCGGTGGAACTCTTGGGAGGTTCAGCCAGGAAATGGATCCCGGCTACTTCGGGGACCTGCCCGAAAGCCTGGTAATAAAGCCAGGCGTAAATATCAAGCTGGCGGTGATAGCCAACACTCAGGGGGGAAGAGGCGTTAAAAGGACTTTTCCCGGTTTTATAGTCAATAATTGCCGTTCGATCGAACCACAGGGGATGTTTTTCAAACACACTGTCTACATCCCCCCTGAACAACCATTCTCCCCCCTCATCAGTAATCAAAACGGAAAGTTCATTGGCCGAGGGACAGGACCGATTCCAGGCCTTTGAAGCGGAAAGATTAGTTCTTCGCTTTATGTCCCGAAAACGTTTCAGAAAAGTATCGACATAATTACTCAGCTGTTTTTTTATTTCGCCGGAGTTTTCACGCATCTGCTCCTCAAATTCCCCGGGCAAACCTTCCTTCCACAGGTCACGAGCAATTTTATTGATTTCCTCGACAAGAAATTTCCTCAGTTTTGATCCTTCCTGTCCCGGATATTCCTTGAGGTTCTCATTGAATTCTTCAATTATAGCGTGAATATAGGTCCCTTTCTTCATAGCATAGGTGGTGGGGGGCTTTAAACCAGCAATATACTCATAAGCCCACATACGCGGGCAGTTATAGATCTTATTAACCTGGGAAGCGGAAAAAGTTCGGTACTTACCGGATTCCGTCTTTTCTAAATTCAATAGATTTCCCTCTCTTTTTGTTGGGTAATTTTTACAAATTATTCATTAATAGTGTACCCTGCAAACTGTAAATTACAATATAACAGAGAGATCTACCGGCAGAACCTTCCAAAGGTTGTCATAGCCCGACTTGATCGAGTAAGCCATATATATTTTACGTTTAAATCGCATAAAACCGTAAAAACTTGAATTCCACCTCAAAGAGCGAAATAACCGGGGAAGGTTTTGTTTCGGCGGGAACAACCTTTATCAGCCACTAAAAATCTTCTATAGTACTGATCTAAGACAGGTGAAAGTGGGGATAAGCTTCAGGTTTGCACTTAGATCTAATACAGGGACAGACTAAAAATGAAATTTAACATCACACACAATCAATCCGAAAATAATTTTGTCTGCAAATTAAAAGATATACATGCGGTCCTGTCTTATTCCCGCCAGGGGGAGGCGCTGGTCCTGGAACGGCTGTTTATTCCTGAAATTCACCAGGATAGTGAAGTTCCAGAAAGACTTATTAAAGCAGCCTTCAGCTACTGCCAGAACCACAACTTAAAGGCCATCCCTCTTGATCCCTATATAAAAGACAATTTTCTCCCCGAACATCCCCAGTACAACTCGCTGGTCAGGCAGGACCCCGGGCCCGCCCCGGGCTCTGAATTTTTACGCCTGTAGAAATCCCCCCGGAAATTATTTGTTCAAATATTAACCCGGTTTAAGAAAATCCTCTATTCTTTTCGAGTAATCTCCAGTCCGCTCAGGTAATCCTCATCCTGTTCCCGGTTCCACCTGATAACCCCGGCTATATCCATATGTTTTTTTGGCAGGTCTACCTCGGCCATCATGGACTCTTTCAGCTCAATCGGGGTTTGCAGTCGCAAACCTTTCTTCGAAATATCTTTCACCTTTCCTTCCACCTGGTTGGTTCCCTGCTTTACCCTGGCCTTATGATCACATCGATGCCTGGGATAGCGGCGACGGTCGGCATCAGATTCATTCCAGTACCTGTCATGGGCATTAAACAACATCTTTTCCCAGGATTCAAATTCAGTGTTTTCCCGCACATACTGATTGAAATCGCCCACGGTAAGGGTTATCGGAAATTCCCCCTCATCCAGAGCCCAGGAACTGGCTCCCATAAATTCATCAAACGAATCAAAATCCGTATGTTCTTCCATAAAATTTTCATCAAACACCACCAGAGCATTACCATTCACCGTACTTATTTTTTCAAGAGTTCGATTTACCGAAGTAATATCTGAAAAACTCATAAATTGTTCCCCCTGTTAGAAATATTTTCATAAACTCTGAAAGTAGATTAAAATATATTTATTATAATTTCATGATAACCCGGTAGGCAAGCGGCTCATCCGGGGAGGGGTGG
>JBNJDC010000177.1:0-3700 GCA_051744565.1 bacterium | reverse complement strand
TTCAATCCAGCCGCCGGCAGATACACCGTTTAAACTGCCAATCAACGGAATAGAAAGCTCATTCTTTGCCCTCTGGATTAATTCCAGGTATTGCTGGGGCGCCAGGTCGTATTCGGACATTTCCGGGAAAAAGGTGAGTGCTTCCGCAAAACTTTCCTCTTTGTAACTTAAATAGTGATCGAGAGTTGTACTTTCATTGATTATCTGCTCCTCAAACAAGGAGTGCAGGACAACAGCGGCAGCTCCGTCCGCCTCCATCTGTTTTAATTTATCCAAATCTTTAGAAAGTGGCTGACAGGCAGAAACCACGACCGGATGGTCGAGTTTAAGTCCTAAATATTCTGTTTTAAGGTCCATAGTTGAACTCCCCTCTAAAATTTATTATTCTTCGTTTTCTCCGTTATACTCAATTGAAGCAAGTTCCCGGTAAAGTTTCCATCTTTCATCCACGTTCTTCTGGGCGGCTTTCAGCAGTTTCTCCGCCCGCTCGGGATTTGATTTTTTAAGCATCAAGAACCTGTTTTCGTTGTACATGTAATCTTCCAGGGCTATTTTTGGTTCGCCGGAGTCAAGCTGCAGTGGATTATCCCCTTGTTCCTTCAACCGGGGATCAAAACGATACAGGGGCCAGTGTCCGGATTTGACGGCTTTCTCCATCTGTTCGTTCCCCTTGCTCATGTCGATTCCATGGGCAATGCAACTGCTGTAGGCAATAACCAGGGAGGAGCCTTCGTAGGCTTCGGCTTCCCGGAAGGCTTTCAAGGTCTGGGAATCGTTAGCTCCAATGGCTACCTGGGCGACGTAAACGTCACCATACATCATCCCGCGCATTCCCAGGTCCTTCTTGGGCGTGGGTTTGCCCCCCATGGCAAACTTTGCCGTGGCCCCCTGGGGAGTGGCTTTGGAAGCCTGCCCCCCGGTGTTGGAATACACCTCCGAATCAAGAACCAGGACGTTAACATCGCGGCCGCTGGCCAGGACATGGTCCAGGCCGCCATACCCGATATCATAGGCCCAGCCGTCTCCGCCCACGATCCAGACGTCTTTTTTGACCAGTTTATCAGCCAGTTTTAGAAGGTCCTGCTGGCGGGTGTTGTCCAATTTTTCCAGTTTTTCCCTCAGGTTCTCCACTCTCTTTCGCTGTTTTTCAATTTCTTCTTCCGTCGTCTGGTCGGCGTTGAGGATGGCATCAACAAGCTCATCTTCCAGCTGGTCCCGGTTTTCTTCCAGCAATTCCCGGGCATAAGCTTTCTGTTTGTCGAGGGCCAATCTCATCCCGAACCCAAATTCACCGTTATCTTCAAATAAAGAGTTGTTCCAGGTGGGTCCCCGGCCCTCCCGGTCGGTTGTCCAGGGAGTAGTTGGTAGATTCCCCCCGTAAATACTGCTGCATCCCGTTGCGTTGGCTATCATAGTTCGCTCCCCGAAAAATTCACTCAGCAGGCGCAAGTAGGGCGTCTCGCCACAACCGGCGCAGGCCCCGGAGAATTCAAACAACGGTTCCAGCAACTGGGCATTTTTCGCAATATTAAAGTTCAGGTCCCGGGATTTATCCACCTGCGGCAGGCTCTTGAAAAATTCCCAGTTAGCTTTTTCTTCCTCTCTTCTCTCCCGTTGATTCTTCATATTCAGGGCCTTCCTGCCCGCCTGTTCCTTGTCCCGGGCCGGACAGATATTGACGCACAACTCACAGCCCGTGCAGTCCTCGGGGGCCACCTGGATGGTGAATTTCATACCTTCTTCGAAATCCTTTCCCTGGATGTCGGTGGACCGGAAGCTCCCGGGGGCTTCGGCCAGGTGTTGTTTATCGTAGGCTTTAGCTCTGATAGTGGCGTGAGGACAGATCAGGGAACATTTACCACACTGGATGCAGACCTCCGGATCCCAGATGGGAATTGATTGCGCAATATTTCTTTTTTCCCATTTTGTGGTTCCCGTCGGAAACGTGCCGTCGTCGGGCAGCGCACTCACCGGCAGTTCGTCGCCTTTGCCGGCAATCATCTGAGCGGTGACCTCCCGGACAAATTCCGGGGCCTCGGCGGGGACAACAGGCGGAGATTCCTTCTGATCGAACTGCTCTCCGGCGGGGGGGATTTCAACTTTGTTGAGTTTATCAAGAGCTGAATCAACCGCCTGGAAGTTTTTATTTACAACCGTTTCGCCCCGCTTGCCGTAGCTTTTTTTGATTGCCCGCTTAATCTCTTCAATTGCTTTATCCGTGGGTAGTATATCGGTAATTGCAAAAAATGCGGTCTGCATAATTGTGTTTATCCTGTTTCCCAGTCCTATTTCCTCCGCCAGTGAGTAGGCGTCGAGAACGTAGAAATCGAGTTCTTTGTCCCGGATTATATCGCGAACCTTCCCGGGCAGTTCTTCCCAGACATCTTCCGGGGAGTGGGGACTGTTCAGCAGGAAAGTTCCTCCCTGCTCCACGGATTCCAGGCAGTTGAATTTGTTATATTTTTCCAGGAATTGAAACTGGTGGACGGCAACAAAATTTGCCTCTTTAATCTGGTAGGTGCTGCGGATGGGATCGGGGCCAAACCGGAGGTGAGAAATCGTTCTTGCTCCCGATTTCTTGGAATCATATACAAAATACCCCTGGACGTAGTTGTCGGTTTCCTCGCCAATTATTTTAATACTGTTTTTGTTGGCACTAACCGTGCCGTCCGAACCAAGGCCCCAGAAAACAGCTCGGGTGGTTTCTTCATCTTCTGTGCTGTATTCGGGATCGTAATCAATACTTGTGTCCGTAAGGTCATCGTTGATTCCGATTGTGAAATGGTTTTTGGGTTTCTCCTTCTCCATTTCATCAAAAATTCCTTTGACCATTGACGGCGTGAACTCTTTTGAAGATAAACCGTATCTTCCCCCGGTAACCACGGGTTCCTTCTGCAGGGGAAAATCTTTGCTGTTGGATTTTTCCGAGAGGGCCGTTGAAACGTCCAGATAGAGGGGCTCCCCGCTGCTGCCGGGTTCCTTGGTCCGGTCAAGCACCGAGATGTTTTGAACCGTTTCCGGGAGGGCGTCAATGAATTGGTCGGTTGCGAAAGGTCTGAACATTCTAACTTTCAGCAATCCCACTTTTTCTCCGGCGGCGTTAAGCGCTTTAACCGTTTCATGGGCAGTTTCAGCTCCCGAGCCCATCAGGGTAATCACCCGCCGGGCATCCGGGGCGCCGACGTATTCATAGGGCCGGTATTTCCGGCCGGTAATTTCGCCAAAATCATCCATTGTTTCTCGAACAATACCCGGAAGTTTTTGATAATAGGGGTTAACTGCTTCCCGGGCCTGGAAAAATACGTCCGGGTTTTGAGCCGTTCCCCTGAGGACCGGCTCATCGGGGCTCATTGCCCGTTCTCGATGGATTTGAACAGCATTTTGCGGTATCATTTTTGAAATCGTTTCATCTGATAATATATCTATTTTTTTTATCTCGTGGGAAGTGCGAAAACCGTCAAAAACATGGAGAAAAGGAACCCGGGAGCGTAAAGTAGCCGCCTGGGCGATAAGTGCCATGTCCATTACTTCCTGGACGGAGTTTGAAAATAGCATCCCCCAGCCGGTTCCCCGGGCGGCCATCACATCGGAATGATCGGCAAAAATCGAAAGTGCCTGGGCGGCGACCGATCGCGAAGCAATGTGAAATACGGTAGGCATCAACTCCCCGGCTATTTTATACATATTGGGTATCATAAGC
>JBNJDC010000176.1:0-3729 GCA_051744565.1 bacterium | reverse complement strand
GGATTGTTCGGCTGCTGCTTCTTCAATCTCTTCCAGGTAATGCAGTGTTTCTTCCGCTTCTTGTTCGTCCAGCTTGCTGATTGCAAAACCGGCGTGAACAATTACGTAATCGCCAGGTTCGGCTTCCGGCAGATAAGCTAGATTTATCTCTTTTTTTACCCCGCCAAAACTAACACGAGCGGTCCGTTTCAATTCATCTTCCTGTTTAATTTCTTCGATCTCTCCGGGAATTCCAAGACACATAATAAACATTCACATCCATTTTAAGCAGAGTAAGCGACTATTTCGCCCCTTCAGGGCTAAACTATATATTCCCCCCGAAGCCATAAAAATTATTTAATTTTAGCTCGGAAACTTACATCCCGAGTGAAATAATCAGGCCCCGCAAAACCAGTATAGAAAACTTTTATAAGCTCTCATCGCAGGACATTAATTTTAACAAATTTATTAAACTTTGCTTAATAAATCACCGGCAACTGCAAGCTGACCGGCGGCGATGCCACCATCGTTCGGGGGAATAGTTTTATGGATATAAGGGGTGAAATCAGCCCTGCGCAGCTTCGCCAGGGATAATTCTGTCAGCAGTTTGTTTTGAAAACATCCCCCGGTCAAAATTACATTTTCCAGTTTTTGACGGCGAGCTATTTCAACAATCAAATCCCCCAGCGCCTGGTGAAATTCATAAGCCAGCCTTGTTTTTCCCATCCCATTATTTATTTTATCAACCGCGCTTTTAAAAACCGGTGCCCAGTCCACAACAAGCTTATTTTCTCTGGCGTGAATTTCAAAATTGAAACCCGTAGTTATACCTTTATTGTCAACCTGAAAATTTCGGGCTAATTTTTCCAGCTCAGCCGGAGCCTGGCCGCTGTAATCAACAACCGGAGCCAGACCAACCAGGGCGGAAAAAGCGTCAAACAACCGGCCCATACTCGAGGTGCGCGGACTGTTTATATTACTTTCCAGGGCCTTAACAACCGTTTCAAACTCATTTTTATCGAAAAGAGAAAGCTCGTCCACAACCGTCCTCTCCGCCAGTTCCCCCGTTTCAAACAAAATCCCCAGTAAACTGCGGCGGGGTTCCATTACCGCCCGGTCGCTTCCCGGGAGGTTAAACTGGCGCAGATGAGCAATCCGCGAGAAATCACCACCGGTTACCTGTAAGAACTCCCCGCCCCAGATCGTCCCGTCCCGACCATAACCGGTCCCATCCCAGCAAACGGCTAAAACCCTCTCCTGGAGGTTAAGCTGATTATCAACCATGCAACTGACCGCATGGGCGTGATGATGCTGAACCGAAATATTCTCCAACTCCCGGTTGCGGGCATAATTGGTTGAATAATAATCCGGGTGCAGATCCGATACAACTCCCTCCGGATCAAGTTCATACAGCTGTTGCAGGTCCTGAATTGTCTGTTCAAAATTATCCACGGAAGCGGCAGAATCCAAATCTCCCAGGTGCTGGGATAAAATTAGCTGGCCATTCCGGGAGATCCCCACCGTATTTTTCTTCCGGGGGCCAGCAGCCAGCATATTCGGCAGGTTCTCAACCTTGCCAACGGGCCGGGGGGCATAGCCCCGGGCCCGCCTGATCACCTGCAGCTCTCCATCTACCACGCGGACAACCGAATCATCCACCCGGCGAAGGATTGGCCGGTTATGCATTAAAAAACCGCCCACAATGCCTCCCAGCTTCTCTATCGCCTCCTCGTTATCAATACAGATGGGCTGTCCGGATATATTGCCGCTACTCGCCACCACCGGAAAACCAAGTTCATCCAGCAGCAGGTGATGCAAAGGTGTATAGGGAAGCATCGCTCCCAGGTCGGCAACTCCAGGAGCAACGCCGGGAGCAATACTTATTTCTTTTCGTTTTTCCAAAAGAACAATCGGCGACTCTGCCGAAAGCAAAACATCTTCCTCCCGGCCGTCAACCCGACAATCCTCCTCCAGCCGCTGGAGGTCCGGATACATCAAAGCCAGCGGCTTGGAGGGCCGCTTTTTCCCCCGGCGTAATTTATCAACCGCCGCGGGAGAACGACCGTCGGCAAGCAGATGAAAACCGCCAAGCCCCTTTACTGCCACAACTTCTTCCTTCTCAACCAATTCAACACAACGAGCAAGTGCTTCATTTCTTGTTTCCTTTACCTTCCCGCAAGAATCCGTCCACTCGAGGTGCGGGCCACACTCGGGACAGGCGTTGGGCTGGGCATGGAAACGCCGGTCGAGGGGTTCCTCGTATTCTTTCTGGCATTCCGGACACATTTCAAATTTTTCCATTGTCGTCCGGGGCCGGTCATAAGGCAGGGATTGAATAATACTGTAGCGGGGGCCACAGTTGGTGCAGTTAATGAAAGAATAACGATGCCGGCGGTCGGAGGGATCAAACAATTCTTCCCGACAATCAGCACAGGTGGCCAGGTCCGGGAGGATATCAACCTCTATTTTTCCGGTTCCCGAACTCTTCTCTATCTTAAACTCGGAATAGTTTTCAGGCTGGATTTCTGAATATTCAAACAATTCCACGCGGGCAGCCGGGGGAACCTCCTCCTGCAGGGCCGACAGAAACTTCTGCAAATTATCAGCCGGCCCTTCAACACTAATTTCAACACCGGCCGAATCATTTCGCACCCGCCCGGTCAGATCAAACCTATCTGCCAGTCGATAGACAAAGGGGCGAAACCCAACCCCCTGGACAGTTCCAGTGATCTTTACAGAATAAGCGGCCAAGTTATTTTTGGTCTGGGCCTTCGACATATTCCCAACCCCGGTCTGTGAAAAATTATTACCTAAATTGTGCGATTATGAACGTTCGGAAATTGAACATCTAATTTTCTCATTCTCAACAGCCTCCAGCTGTCTCCGAGGGATACAGCCACTGGCGCACATCCTGTCCGCCAAGGTTGTCAGTTGATCAGTTTGCTGGTTAGCCAGTTTGCTAGTTAATTTCAAAATCAAATTCAACATCCTCACCCGTTAGGTGAGAAGGTGATAACATAGTTCTCTGGCGGTATTATGAATATCCCAGAGCCCACGAGGGGCTCGAATTGGGATATACATTCCTCACAGCAGCCTGGACCGGAGAGCCTCCGGTGGCGTATACAGCTTGAGCATCACCTGCAAACTATATGGTATGGCCGTTAAACGTTGCGCATTCCATCCAAACATCGTTTGGGAGAATGAGCCGGAGAATTATGTTAACTCCTGATTAAGAATAAGAAGCGCTCAATTTAGTTATTATTTGCTCGAAAAACCTTTTTCAATTCAGCAACCAGTTTATCAACTGAATCACTGACGGGAGCAGAAAGCTCGTCTCCGGGCGAAAAGTTTGTTCCCGTTATTCCATAAATCTTAAAATTTTCGGGGAGTGCCTGCAGCCGGCGGGCCAGTTTTATGGCTTCATAAACGCCAAAACTATGGGTGGAGACAGGAAATAATTTTGTCGGCAATTCATCCTCATGAACATTGATTTCAACTAAACTGCCCGGTTCTTCTTCCGCCTTGAGGGCATCAACCAGATAAACGCTTGTGTACTGTTCAAATAGCTCAATCAATTCCCCCGGCTCGCCGCTGCTTTTCCTTATTTCAATATCATCCGGGCAATCTTCTTCAAGCCTCTCGGCAACCAGTAGTCCCACCGCGTCATCCCCCATGTCTCTATTTCCCACACCAACGATTAAATTCTGTTTCACAGGGGGAGGCTCAGGCTGAAATTAATCGCGATTAATA
>JBNJDC010000175.1:0-3733 GCA_051744565.1 bacterium | reverse complement strand
GATCGCTGGAGATTGTCACGCCCATGGTTTCACTCAATTGATCTTGAATACCCAAGGATACGTCATGAGCACATTTTTTTAAAATGTCTCATCCACAACTTTTGATTATATCTCCAGCTTCCAACAATACTTTCACTACCTCCAAATGTCCAAACTGGGTTGCTTCAGTCAACGGATGTGTCGGATATTCAACTCCGACGAAACTAAAGTTTCCAGTTTCGTAATTTGTTTCACCATCCTCGAACAGTTCGAAATCGTATGACTTCTGTGGCGTTTTATAATCCGCACCATTGTCAATTAAGACTTGCACCACTTCCGGCCTGTTTTCTCTTATCGCATACACAAGGGCTGTATACTCTTTATCATTTTTAATCCCCGGCTTAAACTCCCCACTCGCCAGTGCTTGCTCTACTTTTTCGACAGCTCCTTTTTCTATCGCTTCAAAAAACTCTTCTTTCGTCTCGAATGGCGGTTCTGGTACAAAAATATCCCCCGGCACCATTTTAACCAGAATGAACCCCCCGGCTAACATAATCCCCAGCACCAGCAGTACGTCTACTATCCTTTTCTTATTCATTTAAAATACTCCTCCGTTAAGTTCTCGACACCGTCCACACAAATTCGACGGATTCATCCCCGCCCGGTGATAGTGTTTACCGTCCAGCCGTAATTCCCGGCAGAATTAACAATTACGGTGCAGCCAGGACAAATGTCAGCAACTTGTATCTGTTGTATTTTATCCTCCCGATTGCATTTGTGCCAGTATCCAACAGGCTCCTCAGCAGCCGCTTCACAGCAGACACTCCAGCTGCAAAAAGAGCAAATAGCTTTTAGAAAAGTGGTCAGTTAAAGGTCAAAGTAGGGTATGGATTACTTAAGGATAGAGGCTTGGTGGTGTCATGATTTTCAGCTATAACATTTACTCCCAAATTACTCCCAAATACTCCCAAATCTCTAACTACTCCCAAATTGGTCCAAATTACTCCCAAATTAGTTTTTTATGACATAAACTCTGGTTGGATCAGTTTCTGAATTTGCTTTAGCTTTAAGCAAATTCAATTCGGCTAATTTTTTTAATTTTTTCCGAGCAGTCTCGTCAGTCTTACCAATCAAATATGCTCCCCTGCTCGTAGAAATGTTCCCTTTTTCTTGAATATACTGGATTAATTTTTCCTGATCTTCATCCAAATCTAGTTCTTTTAGTTTTTCTTCAATTGGTTCCTTCAAGCGAAAAGTAATTTTGAAAAACGAACCAGTATCTAAAAGTTCAGGTTCAGGTAGACCCCGGTCTTCAATGCCACCAAATATTTTTTGAAATCCCGAACCATACTTTTCAATCAGCCCCATCTGGTGAAAAACTCTGGCTATGACAGGATTTCGTATTTCAGAAACACCCGACCCCAGGACATCAACAGATAACCGACCAGGTAATCCCCCTGGGCTGGAAAGCTCAATACGATCATCAAAAATAGCAAATTTAACTTCGGAACCTTGAATGGAATAATCCCGGTGACAAATCGCATTTATTACAGCTTCTCGAATGGCTAATTTTGGATATTCATAGGCTTCTTCGCGATATGTGCCTTCTATTTTCGAACCTCTGTTTACGTTCTTTTTAAAAAACTTCATAATCTCGTCCGGTAACTTAATCAAAGGTCCCCCTTTTTCATCCTCATCAATGGTTTCTTCCATCGTCAATCCTTTGAATCTGGCGCAACGAACGATGACCTGCGGGAATTCTTCTTCAGGTTCCTCATTGAAAAGTAAAAACCCTCCGATGGTTGGATGGGTTGCCCCGGCCGATTCAGTGACTAAATCCAATTGCTTAAGTTGAATTTCCGAATACTCAACTTCATTGACGTCTCTAACTTCTTTTCTCTTTGTAACAAAATACTCGAATAATTTTTCTGACAGATCATCAATTGATTTCGTCCCAACTGGGATTTCATCAAAAAATTCGCCGCGCGCCTGACGTTTCAATTCTTCTATCGTCTGTTCATCGGCCAATCTATTTTCTGAACCCACCCTTATGTAAGTTCCTTCTTCCACAGACTTGTCTTTAATGTGATAGGGCTTTTGACGACCAGGAAAGACTTCAACCAATAGAATATGCTTTTCATGATTTTCTAAATATTGAGCAGCCATTTCAAAATCGGGCGTGGGTGTAACCAAATCGTAAATGTGACTGGATATCTGTTCCTCAAGATCAATCAAATCCTGACTTTCATCAAAACCTGTAATTTCTCTGGGTTCATCTTTTACCCCAAAGCAGATATATCCCCCACCCTGATTTGCAAATGAAATTACTGTACGAGCCAATTTCTTCCCGTCGGGAAATTCCTCTTTGAAATCATGCTGCTTTCCTTCGGGCCTTTCGAGAATCTCAGAAATATCCATATTTTTCCCGAACCAGATAGGAAATTCCTTTCTTATAAATTTACTGTAACTCGATTATAACCCCTTACAGTTGGGCTATCAAGCTATATTCGGGCTGGATTTACGTCGTTTTTTGCACCTGATTTCTTTTCTCCCTTCGCTCATCATTATATTTATTTTTCTGCTGAATTCCTCCCGCTACCCTCCCTGTGTTTTATACCTGTAAACTTCAACAGACGTAATAAGGATCACCGCCCCCGGGCAGATCGTCTACGATCTGCTGGTAGGTGAATGACTCTTCCGGAGGTCCGCGAGGGAGATCAGTTCCGGACGAATAGCCGTCCATGTCCCGCAGGATTCGGCGGATGTCAGCCTGGTACTCGGGAAATCCTCCACGGAGGGCTCGGAAGAATTTTTTTCTTTATCTCCGTCCGCCTGATATCGAATAACCACTCAAAACAATTATATTATTTGTATAGTTTTCTTATATATGGTATTTTCTCAATTGAGAAAATCAAGAATATAGGAAAATAGGTGGTTATGATGTTAAGTAAAGAACAAGCTTTGAAAAAATTGGCGGCGGGTAAGCTAACTTTTAAACCGTTCAATATTGAAGTTTATGACAAAGACAGTGCTGGGGAAGAGTTTAGTTCGGATATAGTTCTAAAACTTAGCTGGGAAAACCAGGAAAACGTATTTATAGGGAATTATATTTCCTCCCCTACTCCGCAGAACCTTGACCGGGCGATTACCCGAGTAAAAAGGTTGAGCCCGGCTCCGGAAGATACTTACCCAATCGTTCTCGCCCCTTATCTTACCGACGCGGCCCTGGACCAGCTTGCCGACGAGAAAATCAGCGGGATCGACTTTTCAGGGAACGGAATTATCGTTATCCCTGGAGAATGGTTCATCATGAAGACAGGCAACGAGAATCAATATCCCGCAAGCCGTGGAATTAAAAACATCTACAACGGCAAATCTTCCCTCGTTCCCAGAGTTTTCATCGAACAACCGGGGTTTGAATCCGTGTCAGCTATACAGAAAAAAATTAAGGAACTTGAGGCGGAAATTAGTCTTTCGACCGTTTCCAAAGTCTTACAGGCCCTGGAGGATGATTTCCTTGTCCCTCGGGACGACGGAATACGACTTATTGAACCGGAAAAACTTCTCACTCAACTTGCGAACAACTATCAGCTCCCTGAAACGAATGACATCCGCTTCATTACGGTCGATGACAACTTCAGCCCGGTCCCTTTGCCGGCAATGAAAAAAAATGCTGAAAAACAGAACTTGAAACTGGCCGGACTTACTCCTGAGCGTTTTGAATTGTTGACGAACCTGGATGACGTGGGCCCCA
>JBNJDC010000174.1:0-3736 GCA_051744565.1 bacterium | reverse complement strand
GTATGCCCCCTGCAGTTGGGCCACTGGAGTGAAGAAGGGCTTAAAGTTCAGCTTAAAAAAACAGCAGCTAAGAATATT
Organism: bacterium; assembly: GCA_051744565.1. Taxonomy (GTDB): domain Bacteria; phylum T1Sed10-126; class T1Sed10-126; order T1Sed10-126; family T1Sed10-126; genus CAZKRS01. The sequence continues at coordinate 3,658 of JBNJDC010000174.1, read as the reverse complement.
TTTTCAATTAATGTTATTGACGGGCTTGCCGATCTCAGTGCAAAAACTGATATGGAATATCTTTCCTGGGAGATAGACCCGGCTACATCACCCTATAAATCCGTAACAAAAGCTGGGGGAACAAATTCTCATATTTATACATACCGTAAAAAAAATATACCGAAATTGATTGAAGCGGGTTATGAAAATGCAGAGTATTGTCCGCTGGCCAGTAATACAATGATTCGCCGGCCAGTAGAAGAAGATCTTGAAAAATATGGTTGCGATATTAGTTTTGTCGGCAGTTCAATGCGCAAAAATGCCCGCCGGCAATTGAATAGAATCCTGGCGGAAATAGATTCCAGGAGCGATTCAGATGCTAATTGGAAGGAGTTGAAAAATCATATAGTAAAGTGGAAAAGTTCATCTCCTGACTGGGATGAGGATACACAGAAGGAGATTAAGAAGGTTCTTGATCTCCATGGGCTTCCCCATGAAATAACGATAAACCAAGATCCGGTTTATCTACCGATGGCTATTGGAGAATATCGTGCCTTTCAAAAACGTGTGCAGGTTGTAAAAAATGTTGGCGATGAATTTCCTATACATGTTTGGGGAGATAGCGGCTGGCGTGATTACGTGGGCAAAAAGGGGACTTACCGGGGAAAGGCCGGCCATGGAGAGGAATTAACAAAAATTTACAGCGCCTCCCGAATAAATTTAGATATTAACCGAATTTATCAACCGGAAATTGTGACCATGCGGGTTTTTGACGCAATGGCCTGCGGCTCTGTGGTTCTAACGGAAGATTCAGAAGAAATAAAAAGTTTGTTTGAACCGGGAATGGATTGTTTTCTTTACAGCGGGCGGGAGGATTTGCTATTAACTATTGAACATTTGTTAAATAATGAACGAGAACTTTTAGATGTTGGAAGCAGAGCGCGCGAAAAAATTGTTGATTCGCACACAATAAAAAAGAGATTGACCGAAAGGATCACAAGCCTGGCACAGTATATTTAAATTTCAATGGGAGGATTTTTTATTAGTGGCTTATTTTTATATAACAGGATGTGCTCGTTCCGGAACCACGTTGCTTCAGTATATAATGAAAGCGTTTGAAAATATGCATATTGTTCCGGGAGAAAAATTCATAGATTATTTTGCGAAAGAGGAAATTCAGAGCCTACCTGCCGGTGACAATGTTGTCTTAAAGCGCAATGCTTATTGCCTGGGGGGAGTATATCCCCGGGGATTAAATACAGAAGATGAGGAAGAGATTATTCAATATAGAAAGCATTTTCTTAAATTAATCAGGATGCTAAATTTACGACTGGTTGATATTATTCGCGACCCCCGGGATGTCATTACCAGTGTCCACCATCAAGCACAGGATACTTACTGGGTTGATTTCCCCCGGTGGTACAGACAATATGAGGAAATTAACTGGTTTAAAAAACATTGGGATAAAATTCTGAGGATTAGATATGAAGATTTACTCCGGGATCCTGATTCTATCCAGTCTAAAATTTCAGATTTTTTTCAATTAACTTCCCGCCATTCATTATCTAATTTTCCTGGTTTTCTTTCCGATTGTGATATTCCCGAAGAACAGCGGCGGGACATGAAGGGGCTCCGGTCGCTCGAACCGTCTCGCATAGGGCGCTGGTCCCAAACAGCACCGGAGCGGGTATTTCAAACAGCCAAAGAATTCCCGCAACTGCAAGAAGCCCTGGAGAAACTTGGCTATGAATCCGATGAATCGTGGATGAATAAGAAATAAAACATTTACCTGGAGAGGGTTCATTTGGAAGTTAGTCATGGATACTTTTCAATGCAAATCGGGGGAGTTGAAAAAAATTTTTTACGAACGATGCCCCGATTTTTACAGAGTAATGAGATTTCACATCAGCTGGTATTAACCCATCCGGTGGGGCCACTTAGAGACAGGTTACCTGGAGATCTAAAACTAAAATCACCTGACCATGAAAAACTATTTAGCAGTCTGTATAGGCTTTATCAAAATACGGATGTTGTTCACTTATATACGATTAATGAAAATCCAGTTCATCGCTTGCCCGCTTATCTTGCAAATACTCCGATCATTGACAATCCCCGGAACATGATAACAGTTCCTCATTCCAATAGGGTGACCCGGGTTACTTGTGCTTCGCAGGCTATTGCCAGCGTTCAGGATTGCCCGGGAAAAACTAAGGTTATCCCGAATGGAGTGGAGATCGACAAATTTCAGGAACCGTCCTATGAAAAATTTAAATCCGGTGAATCTCTTCAGTTAATAGAAATTGGACGAGCGGATAAGAAACGTACTTTTCGGGCCGAAGATTTTATGCCTGCTTTAAACCAGTATTTTCCCGATATAAAGTGTCACGTGCTGGGAAGAGAAGGGGAGGACAGGGATGGAATTATTTACCACGGCTATGTAGAAGAACCGGATAAATTTTACAAAAAGTCGCATTTCTTGACACATTTTGTTGAAATAGAACCTTTTGGAATGACTCCTCTTGAAGCCTATCGGGGGGGGGCTATACCCGTTGTATCCGGGGAAGGGGGGATCCGGGAGATTATTCAAGATTCAAAAACAGGATATTTTTTAGAATCCCCGGGGAAAGAAGAAATTATTGAGCAATTAAAAAGAATAGCGGAAAAATTTTATGAGCAGCCGTCTTTCTGGATTCCCATGGCCCAAAATGGGTTTGAACTGGTTTCAAATCAATACTCCGTAAATAACCATGTGGATAGTTATAATTCTCTCTATAAGAGATTAAGTAAAATTAATTACAACGATAAATTTCCAGAAGTTAAATGGAGCGTTGAGTTTGATAAGTTTTTCTATCAAGTGACCCTGGGAGATTATGAATTTTCTCCCGAAAAATTGGACCGTGATCGGTTTTCATCCCCGCTGGAGAGAGATCTTTTCCGGATTATTAAGACGGACAATTTACTTGATAAACAGCCCGAATCTGTGGTTGAAGTTCTGGATAACATTGAATCAGTTCCTTATAGAGACCATTACGAAGTTTGGATAAATCGGGCCAGAGCTTACCAGCTCATTGATAAGTTGGAACGAGCTGCAGAAGCGGCAAAAGAGGCTCTGAATCAAGAAAATGATCTTCCCGAGCCTTACCTCTTACTTGCTGAGACATATATTAAGAAAGGGGACGTGGAGTCGGCTATGAAGATACTTAAAAAATATAAAAAGCGAGAGCCCACATATGAGCCCGTAAATGAGATGTTGAGAAAATTTGCCACTCTTCGCTAGGGTTAAAATATAATCTTCGGGGCAGTTAAGCCCGGCAATTCGAGTAATTTTTTTGATCTTTTGGAGATTTAAAAAATAAAGTTCACAAATACCCTAGATCTTCCAGGGATTCTTTTAGTTCTTCTTCCTCCTCCTCCTCGAGCTCATCCGTCTCTTGATCGCTTATATCCAGCGGATCTTCAAATCTGTTCAATAGTTTTTCCTCCAGACTGCGGGCAAGTTCGATGTATTTTTGATTTTCAGTTTCCAGCAAATTATTTTCTTCGAAGTGATCCTCCCGCCAGTTGACCAGGGAAGGCGACCAGCCTTTTATCTGGCGGCGGATATTTTTAACAAATTGTTGTTTTGCCTTTTTATCCGGGGAATTGCCCAGCTTCTCGCACAGCCGCTCGACAAGCTGTT
>JBNJDC010000173.1:0-3777 GCA_051744565.1 bacterium | reverse complement strand
CCCAGCCCCTTGCAATCGTCGTGTTCGGTTGTGAAACCAACAAGCAGTCCTTCTTCAATTCCGGGCTGAATAGTTCGAACCTGGCCATGTTCGGAAAGTTCCTTGGTCGCTTCCCCGCTTAATTCGCCGTCAACTACGGCCAGAACACCTTCCCAGGCGGAAAGTTTTTCGGCGTGCAGAATTTCCGGGTAATCTATGTTCATTTCCTGGCCGGTGCCCAGGTAGACTCTTTCCAGACCAAAATTTTCGAGATCAAGTGTTTTTAAGGAAGCGTTTTTCATGTAGTTTTTCATATTTCTTTCCCGCAGACCTTTTCTTTCCGAAGGAGGAGTGGGGGATACTTTATCTGATACTTTTACCCGTTTTACTCTGTCTTCAGAAACGGAACAGACAAGGTGTTCCAGCTCCTTGTCCTTCTGGAGCATAACTACTTTATCGGGATCAAGAACATCAATTTTTCCCTGCTTGATGGTCCGACCTCCGTCTCCCTGGACCCAGCCCGTGGTGTCTACAATCAGGGTTTCCACGCTGTCCAGGGCCCTGTCGGCGAGGTGGCGAACTCCGCTGAGGAAGGGGACCATGTGCAGTCCGGGGGAATGAGCACCGGTAAAAGCCAGTTCATCCCACTGGACTGTATCCAGGGCAACAGTGGGTTCGTTTACAGTGGTCAGTCCGATAGTTCCCGGCGGTCCAATGTCACTCTGGCCAAGGTCGCAATCCATTACGCCAACTCCGTCAAAATTTTCCAGCAGACGGTTGGTAAGATAAGTGGAAAAGAATGTTTTTCCGGTATCCATTTCTCCCAGGACGAGAACACATTCGGCCCGGTCGGCTTTTAACTCCTCAACCAGTTCATCCCAGCTTTTGGGGATGGTTCTTTCGATCAGTTTTTCAGCTTCCCCATCGTGATCTTCAATGTGCAGGGTGCTCTTCTTGAGAGCTTCCACCGGGAGAGTTTTACCGCGGGGAATCTCCATCGAACCATTCTTGCGTATTCGGGCACCAACGACTTCAACCATCCCGGCCTCAACTTCGAGATCTGCCGGGCCTTCAAGCAGGTATATTTCATTTTTTTCCAAGTTCATAACACTCATTGGGAATCCTCTCCGAAGTAAAGTTCCGGCCATTCTTCTTTAAGTGTTTCCTGGTTAATTTTCTGACAACTTTTAAATTCGTTTTTTTCCACCTGAGTCGTCGCGCTCTTGCCAGTTTCCAACACTTTTTCCAGGGTTATTGTCCCATTTTCAATGGCCTTTACCTGGCCGGTAATTGCGCGATCCGAGTCAGCAAATTCAACAAGATCGCCCTCGCTTAATTCATTGGCTGGAGTTTCATTGATCATATTGTAGGAAATCATTTCCACTATTCCCGGATAGAGGGGGATATCTTCGTAAGCTTCAACTATTTCCCTGATTAATTCCACAGCAACTGCCGGATTTTCGGTGGCTTCAATTACCTGCTTGATCCGATGAAGCAGGGAAGGGAAGTCCGATTCCTTAAATGTCATAACCTGATAACTCCTTTATAAAATTTTGATGCAACTACAATAATTAGCTTTTAATCTCCCAGTTTGAACAAATAATTACATCATACCCCGCCACCAGTTGCAAGGGAAGAGTGGGCATTCCGGTTTCCGGGTTTTATTTTTGTCGGGTAAAAAAATGCTGGTAATCCTGGGGATTATAGTTTAAGTTTTTAAATGAATGGGAAGTAAAAAATAGAAGTAGGGAAAGGCTAAGCGTGGTGCATTATAGTGGTGTGTCTGCTTAGCCTTTCCCTACTACCTGGTGCTACAAGAATGTGAATGGGAAGGGAAAACAAAACCTGTGTTCTCTTTTGATATATAGTGGATAGGTTGGCAAGACCACTAATGCCTGCTTTATTCGATCCCCTTACTTTTTTTGTTTCATTCCAACCTCTTTTTACCTCAGCTTTCATAAGTAAGTATCGAGTGATTGGAAAAATACTTTAAATTTAATTTTATTCTTCCCGTGGTTTTTGATTTTCTGATAAGTTCAAGATATGCTTTGCTGGTAGCAAGCAGGCGTGATAAAATCAAAAAAAATGATATAAACCTAATTTGAGCGATTCTGAACGTTCGGAAGTTGAATATCTTATTTTCTCATTCTTGACAGTCTCCGGCTGTCTCCGAGGAATACAGCCACTGGCGCACATCCTGTCCGCCAAACCGTGGCTGTAAAAACCCGAAAATAAGACATTCAACATCCTCTCCCGTTAGGTGAGAAGGTGATAACATAGTTCTCTGGCGGTATTATGAATATCCCAGAGCCCACGAGGGGCTCGAATTGGGATATACATTCCTCACAGCAGCCTGGAGGGCTGCGAGAATGAGCCAGAGAATTATGTTATTTCCTGAGCAAGCATAAGAATCGCTCAACTTAGAATAAATCTTATGGAGGTGTCGTTGATGGCGGGAATTTTTAAAGCGTATGATATTCGAGGGATCTATCCGGATCAACTTGATGAGGAGATGGCCCGGGATATTGGAGTGGCCATCGGCAATATGATGGATACGGGAGCAATTGTCGTGGGAAATGATATGCGCGAGGTTGCTGTGCCAATTTCCGAAGCGCTGGTCGAAGGGCTGCGAGCGACCGGCCAGGACGTGATTGATATTGGTCTTTGCTCGACGCCAATGAATTACAATGCGATCGGATATTATGAAGCCCAGGGCGGAGTTATGGTTACGGCCTCTCATAATCCGCCCGGTTACATTGGATTCAAGATTTCCCGGGAAGAAGCAAAACCGGTTGCTTATGAGACGGGAATCAACCAGGTGGAAGAGGCGGTAAACAGTGGCAATCTGCCGGAAGCTGACAATAGAGGCGACTACCGGGAAGAAGAATTTATGGATAAATACCGGGATATTATCTTGAATTTTGCCCGGGGGATTAAGCCTTTAAATGTTGCCGTGGATTGCGGCAACGGGATGGGGGGGCTCACGGTGCCTGAAATTTATGATCGTCTGCCGGTGGATGTGAAAGAGATGTATTTTGAGCTGGACGGCAGCTTTCCCAACCATATCCCCAATCCCCTGGAGACTGAAAATATGGAGGATTTGCAGGCCGAGGTTAAGTCCGGCGATTATGACCTGGGGATGGCATTTGACGGTGACGCCGATCGAGTAGCTTTTGTTGATGAAAATGGCGAAATTATAGCCTCGGATATGATTACCGCCCTGCTTGCTGAACCACTGCTGGAGGAATATCCCGACTCCGCGGTAGTTTATGACCTGCGCTCCAGCCGGGTGGTTCCCGAGGAAATTAAAAAGCATGGCGGTGAGCCGGTCCGTTACCGGGTTGGTCACGCCTACATGAAGGCTAAAATGAGGGAAGTAGAAGGAATTTTCGGGGGAGAGCTTTCCGGCCATTATTATTTCAAGGATAACTACTATACCGATTGTGGGATGATTGCTTCCCTCTATTTGCTCAACCTTCTCTCTAAAACGGACAAATCACTGTCCGAACTGATAAAACCGCTGGAGCGTTATGCGCGCTCGGGAGAAATTAATTTCGAGGTCGAAGATAAACAGGGGAAAATGGAAGATCTGGCCAAAAGATTTGAGGACGGAGAAATCGACTGGCTGGACGGGATAACCGTGCAATTTGACTCCTGGTGGTTTAACGTCCGCGCTTCCAATACGGAGCCCTATCTGCGCTTGAATATGGAAGCAGAAGACGAGGAACTCCTGGAGAAAAAACTTGAGATTGTCCGCGGAGTAATCGAGAACGATGTTTAGTCCCCGGCAGTTGCGAG
>JBNJDC010000172.1:0-3788 GCA_051744565.1 bacterium | reverse complement strand
GGCGATCCGATCGGCTCCAATTCCCCGGCTTAATTTTTTTATCTGCAGTTTTCCGGGTAATTTTGGCGATCCGATCGGCTCCAATTCCCCGGTTTGGTCTTAATTCTATAATTTTTTCCTGTGATAACCTTTCGCCCTCTGAAATATTTGTCGCGGCCATCAGTGAACGACGGGCATTGGTTCGGTAATTATTATTACAGTCGGTCCCGGCCAGACCATCTCCGGTGCGCTCTGGCTTTGAAACAATATTTTTCTTCATATTATTAATCACCGCCGAAAATTCCTCTACCGGCAGTGAAAAACTATGTTCGGGGCCTTCCATGTTTTGGTCAAGCGTCACATGTCTTTCCCAGATCCAGCTGCCGGCGCCCCTGGCTTCCAGGGGAGCCTGACTGGAGGTGCTGTGGTCGGAAAAACCGACGGGTAAGCCAAATTCATCTTTTAAATCTTGTATTCGCTTAAGGTTCAATTGTTTTTCCCGGGTCGGGTAGTGAGGTGTGCAGTGAAGCAAAAATATATTCGCACTGTTGCCCAACCAGTTCAGCGCCTGTTCTATTTCTTTTCTTCTGGCGGCCGCTGTAGAGAGTACAACAGGTAGATTGGAAGCCCCGGCTTTTTTTAATAAACGTTTGAAGGTGATGTCTCCGGAAGCTATTTTTATAAAAGGAGCCCGGCCGTTTTGACAGTACCAAGCAAGAATTTCCCGATCAAAAACCGAAGCTGCAATCTCAATATTTTTTTTACGGGCAAATTTTTCCAGCTTCAGGTAATCGGAAAGTTTCAACTCATGTTTTTTAAAAACAGGGAAAACGTCGGCCAGCAGTTCCTTGGAAAGCAGTTTTTCGGCGCTGAAAAGTTGAAATTTAACACAGTCTGCTCCTGCCCGGGCGCATTTTTCAACAAGTTCTTTAGCTGTGGAAATATCCCCGTTATGGTTAAAACCAATTTCGGCGATCACATAGGGGAGATTGGCCGGATCTGATTCAGGTAACTGCCGGAACTTCAGATTTATTGGTCCACGGCTTCCTTTAGCGTTTCAACGACGTAATTGAGCTGTTCCGGTTGAAGTGCGGAAAATACGGGCAGACTTAAAACTTCCCGGGCCGCTTTTTCGGCTACCGGGAAATCACCGTCGTCGTAACCCAGGACTTCCATACTTGGCTGCTTGTGCAGGGGGATCGGATAGTGCACGCCTGCTCCTATGTCGTTGTCCTGCAGATATTGAGCTACCCGGTCCCGGTTGTCCGTCCGGATTACATACTGGTGGTAAACGTGTTCGGCGTAGTCGGCGACCGTGGGGGTTTTTACCGGCAGAGCACTTAATTCGGAATTATAAAAATCGGCATTTTTTCTCCGCCCGGCGTTCCACCCGTCAATATAATCAAGTTTCACATCCAGGACAGCCCCCTGGAAACCATCCATCCGTTCGTTGTGGCCGCGGAAACTGTGGCTGTATTTACCATCCCGGCCGTGATCGCGCAATTTTTTGACTTTTTCGGCCAGTTCGGGATCACTGGTGGTAACTGCTCCGGCATCGCCAAAAGCTCCCAGGTTTTTTCCGGGGTAAAAACTGAACGCCCCGGCGTCGGCCAATCCACCCACCCGCCTGTCGTTGTAGAGAGCCCCATGAGCCTGGGCGGCATCTTCTATAAGTTTTAAATCATGCGCTTCAGCCAGTTCCCGCAGGGGATTCATGTCCTGGGGGTGACCGTAGAGGTGAACGGCAACTATGGCTTTGGTTTTATCGGTTATTTTCTTTTCAACTTCAACGGGATCAAGGTTGAAGGTGTCAGGATCAATATCAGCAAAAACAGGTTGAGCTCCAATGTGCAGGAGGGGTTCGACGGTGGCAATAAAAGTGAACGGCGTGGTGATGACTTCTTTTCCCTCGTTTAGCTCCAGGGCTTCATATATTAACTGGAGGGCGGCGGTTCCGCTGTTAACTCCGACGCATTGGTTGGCACCACAGTAATCGGCAAAATTTTTCTCAAATCTTTCTACCGCCGGGCCCAGGATGAAAGCCGTGTTTTCTTTAACTTCCTCCAGGGCTCCGTCGATCTCGTCTTTCAATTGATCGTATTGTTTTTTTAAATCCAGTGTAGGTACTTCCATTTTTACCACCTTAAGTATAATTTTTATTCGTAATTTATTCGTCTATGATGCTTGCAAGTTTAGTAAGCAAAGAGCTATAGTGTAATATATATGTATTAAAAATACAATTGAAGATTGAGATTTTTCCAGAAACCGTAAGGAGTGATTGATTATTCGTTATTTAATCAGTGTTTTTGGTCGGGACAGACCGGGCCTGGTTGCCGGGTTAACCGAAATACTTTACAACTACGGGGCTAACCTTGGTGATGTGGAAATGACCCGTTTGGGTGGTGCTTTTGCCCTTATACTGGAGTTTGAGGATCCGGAAGGGAATAAGAAAAGTATTGACGGGGAACTGGCGGGATTTTCTTCCGAATGCTCACTTTCTTACAATCTTGTTCCCGCCGATCCCTACCAGGACAGTTACCAAGTACGGGAAGCTGATACAATAATTACCATTTACGGTGCTGACCATCCGGGGATTGTGTTTGGCATTACGGAAGTTCTTGGCGAGAAAGACGTGAATATTTCCAACCTCCAGACGAGCCTCCGGGAGGAAGAAGAACTTTACATTATGGTTCTTGAAGCCCAGCGACCGGCCGAGGTAAGTCTGGATAACCTGGAAGGTGAGCTTGAACGGGTGGCCGGGGAGCTTGACGTTAACGTTACTGTTCGCGAGCTGGATGCTCCCGAACTATAGGGGGGATGAATATTGTCTGTTCGTGAGATATTAAAGATTCCCGATCCGCTGCTCAAACAGCCGGCGGAAAGGGTCGATCAAATAGACGGCAAGACCAAGGAAATTCTGGACGATTTGAGCGATACGACCGACAGCTCACCTGGTTTTGCGCTGGCGGCCCCGCAAATCGGGGAATTGATCCGGGCTATATGTGTGGATGTCAGTCAGGCGAAAAGAAGCTCACCCACCAATCACGGGAAGACCATTCTGGTTAATCCGGAGGTGATAGAAGGTTCGGAACCGGAAATAATCCGGGAAGGATGCCTGAGTATACCCCGGTATACGGCCGATATTAAACGTTACCAGGCAGTGGTAGTGGAAGGTATGACGCCGGGAGGAGAAAAAATAAAATTAAATTCCCGCGGCTGGGAAGCGGTTGCTTTTCAGCATGAAATTGATCACCTGGAGGGAATACTTTTTCTTGACCGGGTTAATTCCCTGGAAAACGACCTGTTTAAGCGGAAATGATTTTTTCAGCTTACCACTGGTTTCGGCGGATCCTGGTCGCATCAAAGCGATCAGGTTGTGGTGGATTTTCATCCGAATTCCCCACCGGCAGAAGGGCAAAAGGAACTATCTGATCGGGTAGTTGAAATATTTTTGAAACATCTTGCACCCGGTTTTCCCGCGGATATATTCCCACCCAGCAACTGGCAAAGCCCAGGTCGTGGGCGGCCAGCAGGAAATTCTGGGTGGCGGCTGCACAATCCTGGGGCCAGAAGTTTTCATGTTTTACCCTGCTTAAATCAGCACAGATTAAAACGGCAACCGGAGCATCTTTAACCATATGGGCGTTGGAATGTTGGCGGGCGATTTTCTCCAGGATGTCCGAGTCGTCTATAACTATAAATTCCCAGGGTTGTTCATCTCCGGCCGACGGAGCGTACATGCTTGCTTTAATCATTGTTGTCAAATCATCTTCCGGTATTTCTTCGCCCTCATAATTACGTATGCTGCG
>JBNJDC010000171.1:0-3790 GCA_051744565.1 bacterium | reverse complement strand
GCTAAAACCGGCAGCTTGCAACTTTTTTAACGCTTCAAACACGCCGGGAAACCATTCGACTTTTTCCGGATCGGCGAGATAATCTTTATCTTTAATTAAAGTCCCGTCCCGATCAATAAATACAGCCTTCACCATCAGTTATTATCCTTGAGCGCTGGATTAAGCTCCGGGTCATTGTAGGTTTTACACTGGCGATAAATACGAAATCTGCGCCGGCCGGCGGAAAATTCTTCAACAACTCTGTCCAGGACCTGGCCCAGGTCCCAGCGCTGGCGATCAAGAAGCTGCAGGGTCTCGGTCTTACCTTTTAACTGGTAATGATATATCTTCAGGGAAAGAATAGACAGCCTGTCCAGCATCAAACCCGGCGGTTCACTGTGCAGAGGAATTTCCTCGTTGTCGGGATCCACACCGGTCACCGTCAGGATCCATTCGTCAATATTTTCCATCTGGTTGTTTCTCTGCTGGTTAATTGCATCAATTCCTCGCTTGATTTCCACTATTTTCTCGGCCGGAACATCATCCCGGCGGGCTTCGTCCTCCAGGTGCCAGATCGCATGGTTGGCAAAATGAAGTTTCTGCAGTTCACCTGAAAACTCTTCTCGCCACTGGCAGTTAAGCAACTCCTCGCAGGCCAGGGGGAAAAATTTATTGGCTTCTTCCTCCAGCCACTGCCCCGACCGCGACCGCCAGCTGTGCAGGAAACCAAGGATTTCTTCCCGGGCCTCCTCGGGCTCGGAATCGTTCCATTTTTCACTCCAGCCGTCAATCCAGCCAAATATTTCCACGCTTTTCGGTATACTCAAGAAAAAACACTCCAGGGGGGAGAAATTAAGTGATTAAGAGATCAAGTGATTAAGCAACTGCCAGAGACTGGTGCATAACAAAAAATATTTTATCACAATCACGCTTTATATCTTATAATTTTTTAACATGAGTAACTAAAAATTAATAATTTGTCAGAAATTAGAAATATTTTTTAACCCGAAACTCGGAACACGAAACTCTCAACATAACTTTGTTCCCCGGAGGCTGAATAATATGTTTGTTGTAACCGGGGGCGCCGGCTTTATCGGCAGCGCCCTAATTTACCAGTTAAACAACAGAGGTCACGGCGAGATACTTGCCGTGGATAGTTTTGAGCAGGGGGAAAAATGGCAGAACCTGCGCAACCTGGAACTTATGGATTACATGGACAAGGAAGATTTTAGAGAAAGAATAAACAGCAACTCACTGCCCTGCCAGCCCGAAGCCATCTTTCACCTCGGGGCCTGCAGTGCAACCACCGAGACAGATATGGGTTATTTAATGGACAACAACTACAACTATACCCGGCAGCTTGCCGCCTACAGCCTGGAAAATGACATCCGTTTCATCTACGCCTCCAGCGCCGCCACCTACGGCGACGGCTCAAAGGGCTATTCCGATGACCACGAATTACTTCCCGAGCTTCAGCCGTTGAACAAATACGCCTACTCCAAATACCTGTTCGATCTTTATGCCCGCAAGCAGGGCTGGCTGGATAGACTTGTCGGACTCAAGTATTTTAACGTTTACGGCCCCAACGAATACCACAAGGGAGAAATGCGTTCCGTGGTTCACAAGAGTTTTGAGCAGGTCCGGGACGACGGGGAAGTAAGGTTGTTCAAAAGCCACCGCCCCGACTACGAAGACGGCCAGCAAAAACGTGATTTCCTCTACGTAAAAGATGCGGTGAAAATGACGTTATTTTTCCTCGACAACCCCGGCCTTTCCGGTATTTTTAACATTGGCCGGGGCAAAGCCCGACCATTTGCCGACCTGGGCGGTGGAGTTGTCGAGACGATGAAAAACTCAAGCCGGGCGGACACTACGGGCGAGGAAAGAATTAATTACATCGATATGCCCGAGGAACTGCGGGAACGCTACCAGTACTTTACCGAAGCGGATATTTCCAAACTTCGCAACGCCGGTTATGAGGAGGAGATTTATACGCTGGAAGAAGGTATTAAGGATTACCTGGAAAATTATCTCCTGACCGACGACCCTTACCTTGAACCTTAAAATAATATTAAATGAAAAAATACTATTCGAATACTAACCCCGGCCTGCTGGCCGAGTGGACCACCGCCGGGGAAAGACCTTTCCTCTGTATAGTTCCCACCCGCAGCCGGGCGGAAACTCTGCAGGTAAACCTGGACGTCCTGCACGCTGGTGAAGCGGAACTTCTGCCCGGCTGGGATATCACACCGGGTAAAACAACTTTCCCCGAACAAAACCTTCAATACCGGCGGTTAAAAGCTCTCAACCGCCTCCAGCAAACCGGGCTGCGGGGGCTGGTCATGCCGGTCAACGCCCTCGGTATTCCGGTGTTAAATCCCGGCAACCTGCCTGTTTTAAATTTAAACAGCGGCCAGCAAATCCCGCCAAAACAGGTAATACGTAAGCTGGAAACCCTCGGTTATTCCCGCCAGTCGCTGGTCCAGCAGCAGGGTGATTATGCCCTCCGGGGTGATTTGCTGGATTTTTATCCCGACAACCATCAATTCCCTCTCCGGATCAGTTTTTTTGACCGGGAGATTGAAACCATTGAATATTTTCACCCCAGCACACAGATGAAAGCGGATAAACAGCCCAAATTACCTCTCAAGCTCACCCTGCGCTCTGAATTTGCCCTGGCCCCGGAAGAAAGAGAAAAACTCCAGGATAAACTGCTGGCGGCGGGATTCCGCGACCAGGCGAACATCCTTGAATATTCCCGCCAGCCCGAGGGGCTTCCCGGCTGGTTTGGTCTGTGGCCGCGGAAAATTGTCAATCCCGAAGATCTGCTGGAAAATCCGCGAATCGCCGTATATAAACCGGAAAAGTGCCTGGAAGAAATTGAAGAGTGGGAGGAAGAACTTGGCAACCTGAACCAGAAAGATCCCCGGCAAAAGACGTTCCGCTCGATTGAAAAAGTTCTGGAAGATATTGATGAAACCAGGTCTCCACGTTATTTTTTCAACTTCTACCAGCAAACTTCCCTGACTCCACCGGGGGGCGAAGAAAAATACGGAGAACCAATAAATATTAACCCCTCTGCTTCCCTGGAACCGCGGCCGATTGAAGATTTCATTCAAATTATCTCCGAATTAACCGAAGACTGCCAAATTATTCGTATCCACTGCAGTGAGGAATCCTTCCGCGGGCGGCTCCGGGAATTACTTGTCGAGCAACTGGGTTCGGCTGAAAATATAAACAACTGTGAGCTGGAGCTGATTGCTTCCCCCTGGCGGGGTTCCTACCGGTTCGGGGACGAAGCCCGGGTCAGTCTTGATGATTTTTTCAACCGGACGATAAGCCGGGGAAAAATTGGCGGTTTAAGCGGTAAAACCGAATACCTGGCCTCTTTTGAGGAACTGAACCCGGGCGACCTGGTGGTCCATGAAGATTTCGGTATCGGCCGGTTCAAGGGATTAAAACGGGTGGAAACCGAAAAACAGGTCCGGGACTGTCTGCTGGTTGAATACGAAGGACAGGACCGGCTCTACCTGCCCCCGGACCAGGCGGCCCGGATCCAGAAATACCTGGCCGATTCCGGTTTTACCCCTTCCCTTTCTTCCCTTGATTCGAGCCGCTGGAGCAGGGTCAAAAGCAGGGTGAAGGAGGACGTTAACGAGCTGGCCGAAGAGCTGCTTGAACTTTACATGGACCGCGAAGATAGTGAGGCGGAGCCTTACCCGCCCGATTCTCTCGCCCAGACCCAGTTCGAGGCCAGTTTCCCTTACCGGGAGACTCCCGACCAGCAACAAAGCATCAAGCAGGTAAAAGA
>JBNJDC010000170.1:0-3814 GCA_051744565.1 bacterium | reverse complement strand
ACAGCCGTCAATGGCCATAAACCGACTATTGACACCTTAATTAGCCCAGCTGTCAAGCTGATAATATTATTTACTTATTCAATCTTCACTGCTCCTCTGTTGGACCGAATAATTCAGAAATTTATAAATTTCATGAATTATTCAGTCTAATATATCCTTCTCCTGTCATAATTCTATCCCTCCGTATTTATTCACAATTAAATACCTCGGTAAAGATGTCGATAATTAAGAAGTAGAACCCTAATTTATCCGTATCATTTCCGGGAGGTTGAAAAAATGAAGCACAAAATAGTAAGTTTGCTGGGGAAAAAACGGGAACTGCAGGCAAGTGGCCGGGGCTCTCAGGACCAGAACCACAATCCACGGCCGCAGATATTCAACAAAAATCACCAGAATATCAGTTGCCAAACCGGGGGGATCCCGGATATAGTTGCATAAACAAGTTATAAAAATTATTTACAGGGAGGTAGTCCTTTGAATCCACGGGACGAGAGATTTTTTGATCCGGAACAAATCGAACTGAGAAATAAACTGTCCTCATTGATAGAAAAACACCGCATCTGTACAATGAAACTTTCCACGGAAGATGCCGGCATGCCTTTTGAAGATATCCGGGAAAGACACCGCCTTTTTGGCGATCTGCTGGCTCTCCAGCTCAAAATTGGCGGGCCGGAAGCCCGAAATGATATGCGCACCGGGGTAACCATTGGTTGCCGGGCCCTGATTGCTCCCATGGTTGAATCTCCCTACAGCCTGAAAAATTTTCTCAATTCCTGCCGGGAAGTGCTGGGCGAAAAAAAGTTTTCTTTTATTGATAAACAGGTGAATATAGAAACCCGCCAGGGTGTTGCCAATATTGAAAATATTCTGACCGCCGAAGGGGCGGAAAAACTGGCCCAGGTTACAATCGGCCGCCACGATCTCTGCCGCTCGTTTGGTGAAAAACCAAATCATCCCCGGGTCTTAAAAGCCACCAAAAAAATTGTAGATGTCGCCCGGGAACAGGATATTTCCACCTCCGTCGGGGGAAGAATAACCCCGGACGACGCCCGGATGATAGCCGAAGATATTAACCCGGATAAAATTAATACCCGGGAAGTGGGTTTTTACACCAGCGGGGGCCAGGAAGCAAAAGAAACAGTCAAAGACATCCTTGAATTTGAGAGGGCTCTTCTGGAGCACGAACGAAACTTCTACCGCCGGGAAGACACCCGGCTGACCGAGAGAATCAAAAAACTAAAAGGCCGCCATGGCCGCTGATCAACCCGCAACCCGCAACTCGTAACTCGTAACTAATAACTTAATCGGTGTTAATACTATGGACAGAACAATAATGATAATCGGGGCCGGTGAAATGCAGGTCCCGGCAATACGGGTAGCACAAAAAATGGGACTAACAACTGTGGTCCTTGATTATAACCCCAATGCCCCCGGGATGGGTCTGGCCGATTATCCGGTAGAAATGAGTACTCGCGATTTTGAGGGGTGCGTGCGGGTTGCCCGGGATTTCGAGGAAGGAGAAATTGACGGTGTAATAACCGTGGGCACCGATGCTTCGCTCTCCCAGGCCGCGGTTTCCGAAGCTCTTGATCTTCCCGGGATTAAATTTGATACAGCCGAAAGGGCAACCAATAAAGTGAAAATGCGCCGGGCCTGGGCCCGGGCCAAAATTCCTCAACCTGAATTTAGGGGGATATGGGAACTGGACGAAGCGCAGGGAGCCGCTCGCGACCTTGGTTTTCCCCTGGTAATCAAACCTGCGGATAACATGGGCGGACGAGGCGTTAAAAAACTGGCGGATAAGGACGACCTGGTAGAAGGTTTCAGAGCAGCCAAGCAAGCTTCGCCCCGGGGCGAACTGATAATTGAAGAATACCTGGAGGGAGAAGAATTCTCAACTGATACTCTCTTCCGGGAAGGAGAATTAATCCACCAGGTTATCGCCGATCGGATAATCGAACGGGAACCATATTTTATTGAAACCGGTCATGTTTTACCTTCCAACCAACCAGAAAAAGTTCAGGAAAAAATCCTGAAGACAGCTGAAGAAGCTGCTGAAGCCCTCGGTATTGACGTTGGCGCGGCCAAAGGCGATATAAAAATGACGCCCGAGGGGCCAAAGATGGTTGAAATGGCCGCCCGACTCTCCGGCGGTTATATGTCCGGCTACACCTATCCCCTGGCCACCGGGCGTTCAATTATTCGTGATGCTCTAAAAATTGCTATCGGTCAGAAACCGGATTGCCCGCTCGACCCACCCATCCGCCAGGTGGCCGTGGAAAAAGCTGTAATTCCGCCCCCGGGAGAGATTAGAAAGATAACCGGCCATGAAAAAATAATGGAAATGGACGGAGTGGAAGAAATTTTTATCAAATCGGACATCGGGGATAAAATATCCAAACCCAAAAGCAACCTTGATAAACCCGCCAACGTAATTGTAAGCGGTTCCAACCACCAGACGGCTCTTCAGCGGGCTGAAAAAGCAGTAGAAACAATTAAATTTGAGGTGGGCCCGCCACCGGAGCTCAGCTGGGAAGGGATAAAAAATCGAGCGCGAACACGTTTCCAGGGGAGCTGTTCCGTCTGCTCCACCTGTGACGGAGTAGCCTGTGCGGGGGAAGTTCCCGGCGTGGGCGGTGTCGGCACGGGGGAAACCTTCCAGGAAAACCTCCGGGCCCTGAAAAAATATAAAATTAATACCCGCTACATTCAAAAAAATAGCCGGCCTGAGTTAAAAACTAAACTCCTCGATTTTACTCTTGATTTCCCGGTCCTCGCCGCGCCAATAACCGGGACAGGAACTAATATGAACGGAGCACTCAGCGAGGAGGAATATACAGAGGCAGTTGTTAAAGGCTGCGTGGAAGCCGGCACAGTTGCCATGGTCGGCGATGGAGCCAGTATTCACAAATATAAAATTGGTATCGGAGCCCTGGAAGCTAAGGATGGCCGGGGGATTCCCATATTCAAACCCCGGCTGGAAACCCAGGAGGTTGAAAAACGACTGAAATGGGCTGAAGATGCCGGAGCCCGGGCCGCCGGGGTGGACATTGATGCCATCAATCACCGGGCCATGAAGAGACGGGGCAAGCAGACACGAGCCTATGATCTTAAGACTATCAAGGAGCTAATAGATTCCACTTCCCTGAAATTTATTCTAAAAGGTATTATGACTCCTGCTGATGCGCGCCGGGCAGTTCAGGCCGGTGCGGACGCAATCGTCATTTCCAATCACGGGGGCCGCATCCTTGATGAACAACCGGGGACGGCCCGGGTTCTCCCCGAAATTATAAAAGAAATCCAGGGAGAAATTACCGTATTAATTGATGGCGGAATTCGAAGCGGGGTTGATGTTTTCAAATGTCTGGCCCTGGGAGCTGATGCCGTCCTTATTGGCCGGCCAATCATGATTGGAGCGGTAGGCGCAGGCTCCCGGGGAGTAAACCATTATTTAAACAAAATTAAAACAGAATTGCGGAAGGTCTTCTTGCTTACCGATCAATCCAACCCCGCTGAAATCGAAGAAGAATCAATCAGAAAAATAAATTAACTCTGTCCCGGAATACAACAGTACTTCTTTTTGTTCTTTATAATAAGTGGTAAACTTATATTGATTCTTATCCTGTAAATTATGTGATCCGTATGAATACTACTCAGACAGCTATTGTCAGCGTCCTGATTCTTGCTTTTGTTGCCTCGCTGCCGGGGCTGTATTTCTATACTGAAATGTCTCCGGGCAAGGATGATGAAATCCAGCGCAAGCAGAGTAAACTAAAAACTGTTGATGCTGAATTGCCGCCGATCCCGGATTCTT
>JBNJDC010000169.1:0-3818 GCA_051744565.1 bacterium | reverse complement strand
CCTATAATTAATTCTCTCTAAAATAATATCCTTACAAAACGTAAAAACTGTTTTCCAACCCAAACACGCCAATAACGCAGTGGTAAAATATATTTTTAAATTAAGATGACTGATAGTTATTGTTTGCTTACAATAACTCGCGGCTTTGGACGGAAAGATGAACTTTAAACGTTCAAAAAAAGCTCAGTCCTCGTCGGAGGATTCAACCTCGCGAAACGGGTGAGCCCAGCTGGCAAAGGAGGGAGCATTGCGGGTCTGAACGTAAACTTTCCCGTTGCCCTTAAACCTGCAGACAAGCCCCTCACCGGAAAGCAATGTTGGCTTCCAGCCGCCGACAGTTTCCACGTTAAATTGAAGCGACTCCTCAAAAGCAAGAATATGGCCCGTATCAACGACGTATTCCCCGGAAACTTCGACCGGGCGAATCCCACCAAAAGACGCTAAAAATAAACTCCCGCTCCCCGTGGCCCGGAGCATTCCAAAACCAAGCCCCGAGAAGAACCCTTTGAAACCACCAAACTCGGGATCAATCTCCACGCCGGGCCCCAAAGCCATGAATCCCCCGCGGGTAATTCCACAGGACTGCTCAAGTTCAAGGTGGATTACGTCCCCGGGTTGGCCGGGTGCCAGCTCGAGCCTGCCCGGTTGCTCCTCGGCAGTAAATGTATTAATAAACATTGACTCGCCGCCGAGAACCGAACGTTTAGCGGAGGCAAAGACGCCCCCGTCCAAGCCAGTTTCCATGTTCACCGCTTCGCTCATCCCGACCATCGCCCCGGCCTCGGCTTTAACTTCTTCTCCCGGGTTAATAGTTAACCTGACCAGCCCGTAATCCGGGGAACCAATCAATTCATGTTCCATCAGGATTCCCTCTCCGGTAAAACTTGGCCCAGGATTTCTCCAAATGCCCGGGGAGCTCGCGACTGGGTAAAGACCGTTCCCCGGCCCTTAAATTTGCAAACTAAACCTTCACCGGAAAGGAACGATGAAATCCAGCCCGAGTTAAAAGTAGTTACTTCAAAATCCAAAGAATCTTCAAAAGCTACAATGTGGCCGGTATCTACTATATATTCGCCATCAACGGTTTCGGCACTAATCCCGCCAAAAGAATTCACCAGGACAGTCCCCGTGCCGGCCGCCCGGAGCATGAAAAGCCCCTCACCGCCAAAAAATGATTTGGACCCTCCCCACTCGCCGTCCAGGCTGACCTGTTCATCGCCTGCCAGGTATGAACCGGATTGAACGATTAGTTCCCCGCTGCCGCCCAGTTCATAGGACTCGATGTCCCCGGGCAAAGCAGGGGCCAGGCAAACTTCCGCTTCGCTATTTTTCGCGGTCAGGTGATTTATCAGGAAAGATTCCCCGGCCAGAACCCTTTTTGCGGCTCCTTTAACCGTCTCCAGCAGT
This sequence comes from bacterium, assembly GCA_051744565.1. GTDB lineage: Bacteria > T1Sed10-126 > T1Sed10-126 > T1Sed10-126 > T1Sed10-126 > CAZKRS01. The sequence continues at coordinate 2,411 of JBNJDC010000169.1, read as the reverse complement.
CCGCCTTCATCGGATTTTCCAGTCATCTTCTTAGTCTCGATTTCAACATCCCCCGACATACTGACCATGGCATCCGCTTCAGCAAGCACAGTTTCTCCCGGAGAAATTTTTGCCACTGCAACCGCAAAGGAAGGATCGTTCTCTATTTTAAATTCCATGGTTAATCCGGCAAAAACGGTGTAAGCCAGTCAGCAAGACCGGAAAGATGTCGTGTCTGCATGTAGAGTTTACCGTTCCCTTCAAATTTAAAAACGAGCCCCTCGCCTGAAAATAAAGTTGAAATAAACCCACCGGATGTTTTTAAACTGTAGTCAAGTCCGGGTTCAAAACCAACCATGTGGCCGGTGTCGCACGTATAAGTGCCTTTAACATCAACCTCGTATATTTCACCGAAAGCGTTGTAAAAAAGATCGCCCGTGCCGTTTGCTTCCAGCAGGGTTGCCCCTTCTCCTCCAAAAATAGTTTTTAACCCACCCCATTTTGTTTTTAAGGAAATTCCGGGATCGGAAGCCAGAAAAGCGCCAGCCTGGATAAGGAACGATTCATTTTCCAGGCGCCGGTGTTTTATTTTCCCGGGAACCGCGGGGGCCAGGGAAAGTCGACCGGGACCGGTAAACGTATTAATAAACATCGATTCCCCGCCAAGTTTTCTGAACATTGCCGAAAGAAAACCTCCGGCCAGGGCAGTATCGGAATCCACTTCGGGATCCATACTGACCATAGCATCGGCTTCGGCAAGGAGGCTTTCCCCGGCCTTCAAATCAGTTTGTAGTAGTGAATAAGCGGGATCGTGACTAATTTCAAAATCCACCGGTCTTTAATAAAACCTCCGATTGGAAATTATAAATATTTTTCCCCTGCTTAATTTTATGATAAGAAACTTCCACGTGCAATTCATATTAAAATATTTTAAACTCTTCACCAATTTCCCCGTATATGGGCTATTTGTTATAAGTTTTAAAACTAATTCATCCTTTCGGCTTCAGATCAAATTTCACTCCAACATCTGGTGATCGTCATTCTTGACTATATCGATATATAATAATATAGTTATAAAGAAATAATTTGAGCTGGGATCTTTAAAAAACACTAATATACTTTTTAACTTTCAGAGGTGAACAATTATGTATTTTATTGCTGGTTTTCTGGCTGGAATAGTGCCGGTTCTCTTAATTCTTTACCTGACGATGCCCTATTTCGGAAAGATATTTTTTACCCGGAACGAGAGCAAGTTTCCATTTTCTGAGACAGTTGATAAAATCAGAAACAGTTGTCAGGAGGATGAAGAATGGGATATAAAACAGGAAAAAAATTTTAACCGGGCCTACGAAAAATCAGGATTTACCCCCCTTCCTCACAAGCTTGTTGAGTTTAAGGTGGGCAATCCCAACCATTCCCACGCGGTAAATACAGCCTCGCCCGAGGTGAGCACTTTCATGCCGGCGGCAATTGCCGTGGTAGAAGAAGAGGACGATGAAGTTGCTATTTATCGCAAAAATACCGCTCTGTTGGGAAAAATGTTCCCTGACCCCATGCGTCGAATTATGGGGGAAGAAGTACCGGAAGAGCTGGACCGAATCCTGGAGGGAATAGTTGAGGAATAAATTATATTTAAGGAGGTTGAGTCCTTATGAAACTTGAGGGGACCAGAGTAGCTTATCTTGTCGAGAGTGGTTTTGAAGATTTGGAGTTCTGGGTTCCCGTGATGCGTTTGCGCGAGGAAGGGGTAAACGTTAAGGTGGTTGGAACGGGCAAATCAGAATACAAAGGGAAACACGGACTGACCGCCACTGCGGACCTGCAGGCGGAGGAAGCTCGGGCCGAAGAATTCGACGGCTGTGTAATTCCCGGCGGCTGGGCTCCCGACCGGTTGCGCTGTGATGAAAACGTAATTGAACTGGTCAGAAATTTGAACAGCAAAAATAAAATTATTGGCTCGATCTGTCATGCTGGCCAGGTTCTAATCTCGGCCCGGATTGTTGAAGGTCAAAGAGCAACCGGAACGACCGCTATCAAGGACGATTTACAAAACGCCGGCGCTACCTGGACTGATAAACCGGCCTTCCGCGAGGATAATTTGGTCTGGGGACGAGTGGTTAAAGATATTCCCCATTTTTGTCGGGAACTGATCCGGGCCCTGGAGGGGATTTAATACAACGCTGTTTTACTGTTACCTAAATTTAACTGTTCTTAAGCAAAAATAGCATAATTCTGCAGATCATTCCCACAGTCCTCACGGCTATTGAGGGATCCAAAAACGGTTCCTGCTCCAGACATATCTCCAGTAGTATTGAACTATCCCCCGGCAGCTAAGTGGAAAATAAGTGGATAAAAAGGCTCAGGCGGCGGGTTTAAGGCGCAGAAGATTTGAGTAATCTTCGTATTCTTCTACCAGGGGTTCCAGTCCGGGG
>JBNJDC010000168.1:0-3829 GCA_051744565.1 bacterium | reverse complement strand
TTTGGTCGGCCGATCAAGCTGGGCCGGAGGTTTGTCATTCTGGGGATGGATGGGCTGGATCCGGGGTTGGTTCGCCGGGGAATCGAAGAGGGCTATCTACCCAATTTCAAAAAAATGGCCAATTCAGGTACTTTTGACACACTCAAGACGACCTGGATGCCGCTTTCCCCGGTTGCCTGGTCCTCGTTTATTTCCGGGCGAAATCCGGGCAAACACGGTATTTTTGACTTTTTGCACCGGGATCCGGAAACTTACCGGCCATATCTGTCAATTGCCCAGCAAAAAGGACCTGCAAAGACAGTTGAATTTGGTCCCTACTGTTTCCCTCTTTCCTCGGGACGAACAATTAAAGGCCGGCAGGGACCGGCCTTCTGGACCGAGTCCTCGCGCCAGGGAGTAAAGACCAGTGTGATCAGGTGTCCGACCAGCTTTCCCCCGGAACCTGTCCGTGGAAAAATGCTTTCCGGACTGGGAGCACCCGATCTCAAGGGAACCCAGGGAGAGTTTAGTTTTTTTACCAGCGATTCCGGAATAAAGACCGGGAGCCGGAACGGGGATATTAATATTATTGACCATCCCGGCGAAGAACCAATCGGCATTAAAATCAGTGGCCCTCCCAACCCATTTTTAAGTGACAATAGCAGTTCCAGGGTTGAGCTGAAACTTGCGGTGGAGGATAAAAAACTTTTCATAATAACCGGTGAACGGAGGATAAAGCTTGAAGAAGAAGAGTGGTCCGACTGGGTACCGTTAAAATTTTATTTCCTGGGACCGATTGGTACGGAGGGCCAGGTGAGATTTTACCTGAAAAGCATTACACCGGAATTTGAACTTTACTGCAGTCCGGTGAATGTCTCCTCCGCTGATCCCGCTTTTCCTATTTCATATCCAAAAAGTTATGCCGGTCAACTGGCCGATAAAATTGGACGCTTTCATACCCTTGGCCTGACCGCCGATTCCGGTGTGCTTAAAGAAGAACGAGTCAGTGACGTTACTTTTCTTGAGCAGGCCAATACGGTCCTGGAGGAAAGGATCGCTATGCTTAAGGAAGAGCTGGCCAGCTTCGATGACGGTTTGTTTAATTTTGTAATTGATATTACTGACCGGATACAGCACATGTTCTGGCGGCATACCGACCCGGGACATCCACTGTACACCGAAAAAGGTGCTGAACTTTATGGCAATGTTATAAAAAACAGCTACCGGCGGTTGGACAGTATTGTCGGCTGGGTCCTTGAAGAGTTAAATCCCGATGATGAGCTGTTAATCTGTTCGGATCATGGTTTTGACAGTTTCCGCCGCCAGGTGGATTTGAATACCTGGCTGGTTAAAAACGGATATATGAAACTGCAGGACGGCGGACGCCCCCAGGACGCCGGCGAACTGTTTGAGGATGTTGACTGGAGCCGGACGCAGGCGTATTCACTCGGACTGGCCGGAATATATTTAAACCGTGAGGGAAGAGAAAAAGAGGGTATTGTTCCGCCGGCGGATGCGGTCTCTTTATCTCAAAAAATTGCTGGTGAACTTGAGAAACTTGAAGATCCCGGGGCCGAAGGAGATCCCGTATCATCCGTTCGTCTTGCTCGGGAAGAGTATAACGGTGAATATGTCTCTCGTTCCCCCGACCTTTTAGTTGGGTTTAATAAACACTATCGTGTCTCCTGGGAATCGGCTATTGGCGGTATGAACGGGGAAGTAATCTCGCCCAACAGAAACAAGTGGAGCGGGGAACATTGTTTTGATCCCCGGCAGATTCCGGCTTCTCTTCTTACCAATTTTTCCATGGATACCGGAGAAGGATTGGCACTCTGGGATCTTATCCCCCGGATATTTTCTCGCCTGGATCTTGAATATCCTGAAGTCTGATAAATATGAAGAAGAGGCCAAAATGAGTATTACCTCCAAAAATTTGTATCATTGTAAATTGTGAAAATTGAATTGATTTATATTATTCTCTGCGGTTAACAAAATTACAACAAACACGTTGCTCGCTCCCAGTTTCAACAATTGATTTTAGGACAATAGTAGGTGGACGGCTATACAATACATATATTGTTTTGCAGGTTTTACCGCGCTTTATTGCTAATTTTCTTCCCAATTAGTAAAAATACTGGAAATTATTTTTAGAGTTTAAACATTTTTATTTTTTGAAATCTTTAGGCAAAACTTGCGATTTCCTCAAGTAATTTATCTGCTTTTTATCCAAAAGAGAGGGCCTGCGACCACTTTTGGTAAGGTTGTTTCTCACGCATATATTATCTTATTTTCGGTAGCATAATTTGAAATTATGGTAGCGCCAAATAATCCTTACACTCGTCTCTTTTCTTTGTATTTTATCCGCCCGGCCTTGACTGTAAAACTGGATTATTTTTTAACCAGCCAATATTTTTTTGGGAACAAATAACCTTATTCCTGACGGAAAACTTCGGGTTTTTTGAAATCAAAGTGGGTTTTGCTCTACAACGTTTAATACAACCCAACTTTGTCCCTAAAAGTAGGGAGGAGAGAATGATATATTTAATTACAAAAACCAGTTTAAAGCCAATATTAGCTATCTTTTTGCAGTTCATTTTTGAAAATTTCAGTAAACTTAAACAGAGCTGTTCGCATGATAATCCATCAAATTATGCCATTGATTCCGCATTCATTACTGTAAAATTTAGTCTCTTTGTCACAGGATTTGAGGTGGTTTTTCTATTCCTTAGTATAATTTATTTTAGCGATTTTTTACTTAAGGTTGCAAAAGCTTAGTAAATATATGTGTTAGTTATTTTTCCAGGATTGAATATTTTTATATTTTTTTATTTTGCTTTCCTGGTTTTGATTGGTTCTGATGAATTTTATTACATCCTGGAGATGATTTTTTGCTTTTGGCTGGAGATTATTAAATTCCTCCGGTGAAATCAATAAATATTCAGCAGGATTTTTTGAAGGGGCTTCTTTTACTTTCTTGAAGAAAATAAATCCCTCGTCCAGGGCTTTTATTTCCCATCGAGGGTCCGGAATTAGCTGATAATAGCTAATTGAACGGCTAAAAGAACGATTTATAGGGGCTATAATGTATTTGAAATCATATTTTTTGATCAATTCATAGTCGTTATTGTGTCTGTATTCTTTTATGAAATCGGACTCATAGGCCGAGGATTTAGAATCAACAAATACTTTTTTTTCCGGCCACCACTTCCAGATTAGATAGGTCCCGTTGTTATAATCGTTGTAGATTTTTTTATTCGGATAATTTTTTCGAACGTATTTTGGTGTTGCTTCAGAAAAACGGGGATGTTTCCCGAAGCCCGTGCGGCGTCTTTGTCCGCTAACCCGGGCCAAATTATTTGTCCAGGTTAAATACCAGAGGTTTGCTGCAATCAGCAGGCAGCCAATTAATGCAATAATTTGAATTAACTTGCCCGGCCTTAGCTCTTTGAAATCCCCTCTTTCTGCCTTTATGAATAAGAGGGGCACCAGGACCAGGTAAATAATCGGGATAGTTCGTAAGAACGCTGTTCCCAGGATACTGGCTGCCAGCCAGGTTAATAATTCTCGGGCGGTAATTGTCCCGGGATTTATAATAAATGCACAAAAAGTGATGAAGATAAGGAGGGTTGCCAGCAAAAAAGAAGGGGAAAGAATATTATCGGCCGGATATGAAAATTCTGATGACATTGTTGTTGAATAAGCGTCACTAATTATTAAATTCTGATGATATTTTTTAATTTTTTCATAAATCATAGAGCTAAAAGATTTAATTTCCCCGCGAGCTTTTTTAGCAGTGTTTGTTTTTAAACCGGAGTCTTTATTCAATTCATTAGCCGGGGGCTCAGGAGGA
>JBNJDC010000167.1:0-3841 GCA_051744565.1 bacterium | reverse complement strand
GCCAGGTGGCTGACCAACTGGAGGTTGTTAATAAACTTCTTCCCGGCTTCCAAGCCGCCGGAAATTCCAAAACCGACCATTCCCCCGAAACCACCTTCCAGGTATTTTTTCGCCAGGTCATGGGTGTCATGGGACTCGAGCCCCGGATAGACAACCCAGTTGACGTCTTCATGATCGGCCAGAAATTCAGCCACCCGCCGGGCATTTTCACAGTGTTTTTCCATCCGCAGGGATAAAGTTTCAATCCCCTGGATAATCAAAAAAGAATTCATCGGACTGATGCAGCTGCCCAGGTCCCGGAGTATCCGGGTGCGCGCCCGGGCCGCATAGGCTGCATCACCAAATTTTTCAGTAAAACTAATCCCGTGGTAGGCGGGATCGGGCTCCACCAGCTCCGGGAACTTCCCGCTGGCCTCCCAGTCAAAACTTCCTCCGTCGACAATTATTCCCCCGATACTGTTGCCATGCCCCCCCAGGTATTTTGTCAGCGAATGAATAACAATATCCGCCCCGTGTTCGAGCGGCCTGCACAGCGCGGGGGAAGCCATCGTATTGTCCACCATAACCGGCAGTCCGTTCTCATGGGCAACCTCGGCAATTGCTTCAAAATCCGGGACAGTCAGGCGGGGGTTACTTATAGTTTCCAGGTATACAAGACGGGTATCCTCGGTGATTTCCTTTGCAAACTCAGCCGGATCATCAGTATCCGTAAAGGAAACGTCAATTCCCATCTTATCGGGAAAGGTCTGGCTGAAGAGAGTATAAGTGCCGCCATACAGACCGCTGGTAGCCACGATATGATCACCGCTCCCCAGCAAACTCAGGCAGGCGGCGGTGATTGAGGACATACCGCTGGAAAAGGCAACCGCCCCCACGCCTCCTTCCAGGGCCGCCACTCTTTTTTCAAGAACTTCGGTTGTCGGATTCATAAGCCGGGTATAAATATAACCTTCTTCCTCCAGGGCAAACAGATCAGCCGCATGCTGAGTATCTTCAAAGGTATAGGAAGTGGTCTGATGGATGGGAACAGCCCGCGAATGAGTGTCAGTATCCGGGGTGTGTCCCGCATGCAAAGATTCCGTATCAAATCCGTAATTTTCTTTATTATTCATAATAATATCCTCCTGACTTTTTTTACCACCGGTGAACAGTTTCAAGTTTAAAGTTTCAAGTTTCAAGTTTCAAGTTCCAAGTTCCAAGTTTTAAGTTCCAAGTTCCAAGTTTTAAGTTTAAAGTTACAAAGACAAAAACAATCAAGCTTCTTTTGTGACAAAAAAAATACCCCGCTGAACGCGGGGCCGAGCAAAAAAACTAAAAAGTCAATCCGGAATGGACGGCTTTTTAGCGAATTATTTTAGGTGGCTGCAATAGGCCCCAAATCACCACCTGTAAACTACTCTATCATAAGAAAATTAAAATCCAACCCGGTACACCGCCGGCGAGGGAAAATCAGGCCGCTGAATGGCTTATTATTCTGCGAGAATTTTGATCGGAGTTATTATTCTTTAGGTAACTTATCAATTCTTCTTCCGTTAGGGGAGCGGAAAAATAATTCCCCTGGATAAACTTACAATTTTTATCCTTAAAAAACCGTAGTTGTTCTTCAGTTTCCACGCCAACCGGAACCACCTCCTGGCCCAGGCTGTGGGCGGCTTCAATAACAGCAGTAGCTATTCGAACTGAAGAGCTAACCTGCGGTATATCCCGAACTACCGAACGGGAAAGTTTTATTTTTTGTACCGGCAAACTGGAAAGATAATGCAGGGAAGATAGTCCCTGGCCAAAATCATCAATACTGACCCTTACTCCCAGATCACGGAGCTCCTCAAGCTTGTTTTGCGTGGTTTCAACGTCCCGCAGGGCATCAAGCTCACTGATCTCTATTTCCAGTAGTGAAGGATCCATTTCCGAATTTCTAATTATCCGGGGAATTATTTCTGACAGTTTTCGGTGAGTCAGCAGTTCACCGGAAATATTCATACTTGTCGGCAGACAGCTTTCAAACCGCTGCTGCCAGGAACCCAGCCGGTTACAGAGACGGGCAACCACCCATTCTTCAATCTTACTCATCACTCCCACAAGTCCCGCCCGATCAATAAAATTATCCGGTTTTAAAATTTCTTTTTCTGTTTTTTTCCAGCGCAAAAGGGACTCAACACTAATAATTTCATTTGTTTGTGCCCTGATCAAAGGTTGATAATACAGTACAAACTGGTTCTTCTCCAACCCTTTTTCCAGTGCCCGGCGCAGAGTGAGTCGCGCTTTATTTTCTTTGCCGGCCGAGGCCCCATTCGCCAGATTTTTCTGCCTTTCCCGGGCTTTAAAATCATAAAACGACAACCGACTCCCCCCCTGTTTCTTACTCCTGTACATTGCCTCATCCGCACAATCAACCAGTTGTTCCGGACCACCGGTGATGTCGGGATAAACCACCGCCCCCAGGCTAGCTGAAACTTTAATTTCTTCGTCTCCAATTTCCAGTGGTTTTTCCACGGTTTCGCAAATTTTATCAGCAACCGGACGAAGATTATTTCTGCTCTTGATATCCGAAAGTAGAAAGGAAAATTCATCGCCACCGATCCGGGCGGCTGTATCACTCCGACGAATACAACTTCTTAGCCGGCGCGCAATTTCCCGCAAACAATAATCCCCCTGCTGGTGGCCAAACCTGTCATTAATTGAACCAAAACCATCCAGGTCGGCGTAGATAAGCCCCAGTTTTTCATCCTGCCGGCGGGCTCGCTTTATTGCCTGGTCAAGCCGATCATAAAATAACTGCCGGTTGGGAAGATCAGTCAATACATCGTGGTAGGCAAGATAACGCAGCCGACTTTTTTCCTCCTGAACAAGGACAAAAAGTCTTTCCCTGTCGTCTTCCAGAAAATTAAAGGAACAGTTTACTTCTCTAACCTCTCCTCCGGCGTCAAAAAAACTAAGTCGTTTCCACACATTCCCGTCGGTGCGGACACTTTCAGTTATCTTTTCCACCAGCTGTTGCCTGTCCGCGGCCGTAAGCTCGGCCAAATGTCTCCCCCTGAGGTCCTCACTTGAAAAACCAAAGAATTGAAGAAAACGAGAATTAACCTTAATAACACGGGGACCGGCCCCCGTAAGATTACCGTCAATAATTAACAGCATCTCCTCCAGGTTATCCATGACCCGGGACAGGCAACCCTGGATTTTTTTCTCCCATTTTTCTAAATCTGTCATTTTTTTTCGTCCCTTTTTTTGAATTATTGAGCTTCCATTCCACTTAATATTTAGAGCAATAATTATTCCTGATAATTAATTGTTCCCGGGGGGAGCAATCTGCTCTCGTCCCCGCTCCAGAAAAACTTCCACTTACAATAATAATTAAGTTAATAACCACAGAACACCACTATAGGGACAAACTTCACCCGGTAATGAAGTTAGGTGATTTTTACCCGGGGAGAGTTTACCGGCCGGAGTAACAGGTATATACAAAACGTCTGGTGATCCTTCGGGTAAAAATTTAGCACAGGTGGGTAAATTTTATTTAATCCAGATTAAAAATTAACAGCCAGATTTTCCTATCATTCAGCGAAAACCAAGGCGGGAATTATTTTTCCAGGATACAGACAGCTTCCAGGGCGCAGCGGATTGCTTCATCCACTCCTTTTTTCGCCACTATGGGTTCATCGGCATAAGTAAGTCATGCAGTCCATTGAACAGTCCCGAACGCGGCGCCTCGTCGCCATGTGCCTCAGCCTCCTGATGGTGGTCTCGCTGCCCTGGCAGGGCGTCCAGGCGCAGAACGCGGCCACGACCGGTGAGGTGCGCATCAAGGACATCGCCGACCTGCAGGGCGTGCAGGGGAACC
>JBNJDC010000166.1:0-3868 GCA_051744565.1 bacterium | reverse complement strand
TTCGTATTCTGCCAGGTAATAGCCGACAAACCCCTCCCGGGTCTCGCGAAATATTATCCCCAGGGGACGAGGTGTAGCCTCCAGGTTTTCATAAACTAACCGGGCCGCTTTTAGCTCGTTTAAAAACCTGCGGGGGATTTTAAAATAGATATCCTCCTCTTCCGCCAGCAGGCCTCCATGGTGGTATTGTTTTAGAAATATTTCACCGGCGGAAGTCTCCAGAACTGTATGTCTCTGCCCCCGGGACCCGCCCTTTAAATCTTCTCGCGCTCTGTCCAGCAGCTCCCCCGGCACAATTCCCGACCGGGTTAAACTCTCCGCCAGTAAATAATTATATTCTTCCCCGGCTGACATATTAAATCCCCTGTTTAGAAACCATCTCAACTTAACGGTTGAATTATTCATTGGCCTGGAGGTTTTCTGTTCCTTTCCACCGGTTATGCAACCAGAAATACTGGCGCGGATAACGGGTTATATACTGCTCGAGAACCCGGTTATACTCCTCTAAAAGCTCCTCTTCCTCCCCGGCTTTAAGCCCGCCCCTGGAGGCGGGCAGTGGGTCCTCAACCCGGACGGAAATTTCATCCTCTCCGGTGCGCAGGGCAAAAGCCGGGACCACGGGCGCCCCGGTTTTACGGGCCACCACAGCGGGAATTCGGGTGGATTTTACCGGATGGCCAAAAAAAGGCACAACAGCCGGCTTCCCGCGCGGGCGCTGGTCGGCTACAAAACCGCCAAATTTATTTTCCTGAAGCTGGCGCGTCAACCCCCTTATTCCCTCCACCCCCGCTCCCGTAAATACATCCAGCGACCTGCGCATCCGGTCAATTAATGCCTGGGAGTAGGGATTGGACTGTTCGTCCGCATAAACATAAATATCCCCAAAACGCCGGGCCACGAGTGCTCCAAGCAACTCCCAGTAACCAAGGTGCCCGGTCACTATCAAAGCCCCCTCCCGGCGGTAACGATCAAGTTTTTTCCAGCCTTCCACCGGAATCTTTTCCTGCTCCAATACCGTTTTACTCTTCAACCATTCCACTCCCCCCCGGGCAAAAAAACGGTAACAACCGGCGGCTATTTCTTCTCTTTTTTCTTCACTCCGGTCGGGAAAAACACGGCGCAGATTTTCCAGGACCACCTGCCGGCGAATTTTAAGCAGATCAAACAAAATCCAGCCCAGAAGATCAGCCAGCCGGCGGGCCCCCGCCAGCGGCAGTTTCCGAACAAGCTGAACTATTATCCAGATTGGAACGTATTCAAACCATTTTTTCATATTGAACACCGTTATCAGTCGTAAAGTTCGGTAGAAATTTCTTCCAGGTAACTAAAATAATCTTTTTTTATTTTCCGGGCTTTGTCCTCCAGAACGCGATAAATATCATTTCTTTCTTCACCCGGTAGTTCCAGGGCTGCTTCTACTTTTTTGGGCCACTGTTTTTTATCCTCTACCCTGATTAAAAGCCCCTTATCAACTAGAACTTCCGCAATTTCCCGGACATTATCCAGGTGAGGTCCCGTAACCACGGGAAGGCTGTGGACGGCGGGCTCCAGGAGATTGTGGCCGCCAACTTCCTCCCGCCAGCTGCCCCCGACAAATGCCAGGTCTCCCCGGCCGTAAACTCCGGGAAGCAGACCCATCTCATCAATTAAAATTACATCCCCGGAAAACTGGCCCGAACTTTCACTCCACAAACACCAATCAAATTCAGCCTCTTCTATCAGCCGGGCCACCTCATCAACTCGCTCGAGGTGGCGCGGTGCAAGGTAAATCCCCCTGTTTTTTTCTTCCAGCAACCGGAGGGCCAATTCTTCTTCCCCCGGATGGGTACTTCCGGCAACTATGACCTCTCTATCCCCGGCAAAACAGGGGCCGGTTCTTTCAACCGGGGGATCCTCCAGCAACTGGAGCCATTTCAGTGAACCAGTCTCCCTGATAATTTCAGGCCGGCAACCCAGGTTTTCAAACCTTTCCCGATCGGCAGCAGTTCGAGCAAATATCTGCCGGCAACGGGAAAGAACCGTTGAAAAGAGCGGTTTTATCAACCGGTAGCGTGAATAAGTTTTTTCTTTAATTTTACCGTTAAAGACAGTAACCTCCCCATCGTGATACCGATAAAGATTGGGCCACAGTTCGGTTTCCACCACAAACAGGTGTTTGACTGCCAGTTGCTCACAGAGCGGTTTCAGTAACCAGCTATAGTCCAGGGGCATAAAAAATTTACGCCGGTGCTCGATAGCATCCAGGCCGGTGAGAGTCTGGGCTGAAACCACTATATCAGCCGCGGGAACCCCGAACTCCTGCAGCCAGCCGGCAATCATATTAACCTGCTTTATTTCCCCCACCGAAGCCCCATGCAGCCATATTTTAGCCGGATTGAGATCACCGGGGGGATTAAATTTACGCCTGATCACTTCCCCGGGATTACGCTGTTTAAACCCCCGGTAGAGCAAAATCGGCACCAGCGGCAAACCGGCATTTATTAACAAATTATATATAAAATCCGAAAACTGTAGTTTACCTTTCTTCAAGGTTTCCCTCCACTATTTTCTCCAATCTATCCAGCAGTTTTTCTTCCTTCTCTACCACCAGATCGCTGCGCAAACAGCCCACTTGACTTTGAATGTCCCCCGGCAGTTTAACCAGCTCCTTCTCCGTAACCACCAGCCGGTCGAGGTCGTATTCGTCCAGTAAGGAGGTATCAATCTCTGAATGGTCGGGAAGAGAAATACAATTTTCCACTTCCAGTCCTTCTTTCTCCAGAAATCCCACCAGGCGCCGGGGACGGGCCAGGGTGGTGATTAAGAGGAGCGAATTTTCCCGGTAGTAATCAGTTGCTTCTTTCTCGCCCCGCCAGATCCCCGAAAACCGGTAGTAGTGAATCAACGAGGGACTATCAACCCGGGCGGAACAAAAATCTTTCCAGATTTCCGGTTGCTGTTCACCATCCGTTTTCAAAGATAGAAAATCAGCCCGCTCAAGGGCTGAAAGCGGCTCCCTGAGAGGGCCGGCGGGAAGCTGGTCGGCATCTATTTCCGCAAGCGTGGCAAAAAGAACCACGTCCAGCTGGCGGAAGAGCTGGCGGTGTTGAAAACCGTCATCAAGAATAAAAAGATCAACGTCCGGGAATTTTTGTTCTATCTCCCGGCCCTTTTTGTAGCGGTTCGCTCCCACCCCCACCGGCACTGACGGATATTTTTTATTAACCAGGGCAACCTCGTCCCCAAATTCAAAGGTATTCTTATTTTTTCCCTGCAGAAGTCCTTCCCGCCGGCCCTGGCCCCTTTTAAGGACAGCCGGCTTATATCCAAGCTCCCGAAGCTTCCCCACCAGCCGGATAACAAAAGCGGTTTTTCCCGTCCCTCCTATACTCAGGTTGCCAATGGAAACGACGGGCCGGTTTAATTTCCGGCGGCGCATTTCTTTTAATTTTCCGTCACAGAATTGTATAAGACGATACACCGGAACCAGCAATTTAAGCAATACTCTGGCTACTTTACAGCTAATACCGGTGCACTCGCCAAAATAAAGGCGCCGAAAAAAACGATGGAACGCCGGCTTAAGTTTCATCTTCTTCAGCCGGGGGCATGGGATTGTTATCCAGGTCAAGTTCGTCCGCACAACTCGCTGTCAGGCGATTCATTGTTTGTTCAAGTTTCTGCTGTTTTTTCGCCAGCGAAATATCTTCTTTCCAGGAATAAATAGGCTGGCCAAACTCAATATTAATTTCAGCAAAAGGATAGGGCAAACAAAAATGATCCCAGCTGGAAAAATATTTGGCCCGCCGGGCCATGCCGGCAATCGGCAGGATAGGAATTTCAGCTTTTTCACTAAGTTTTATAACTCCATTTTTCACCCGGCAGCGCGGCC
>JBNJDC010000165.1:0-3882 GCA_051744565.1 bacterium | reverse complement strand
TGAACGAGAAGCTATAACTGGTAGGTTGGCCATGCTGCGCGGTCTATTTATTGGTGTGTTCACCCTATAAAACGTAAAAAAGCGGCATTTCCTTCCCACTTTCCCTAAAAAGGCGCAAAAACAGGTATACGGGAGCTTCCTCGGTTTTGTTAAATTATATGAAAAGTTACAGGGGCAGATACAAGGGGAAAAAGGGGGCTTTAACGGGAAAACTTTTCACTTAACTATATGTTGGATGTCATGTTTTGTGTATATTTGTCTAAATAATGGTTTTTAAGGGGCAAGCAAGGGTAGTTACTGTTTATCCATAAGTTCCTCGATAGATTTTCCTGAAAGCGGATCTTTCTTAAAGGAAGCAGGTACCGGCAATTTTTTGTCGCTTTCAATTTTTTGATTATTTTTATGGAGTAGTTTTCGTGCTCTACTCACCGGTTTATAGGCTTCTTCCGCCCAGGTTTTAAAAATATACTCCTCGGAGGCGATTATATAACTGGATAGGGGAAAATGGGGGTATTTTAGAATATAATGGAGAAAAGATTTCTCTTTAGAAGGAAAATTTGTACTCCAATTAACCCGATGCGGGGGAGCATCCAGTTGTATGCCCACGTGATAATAATTTGAAGTCAAATGTTCCTTGATATTTTCACTGGATTCCAGAAATTTAAATTTCAAATACCAGAGCTCCGGAAAAGGTTTTGACCCACTTGTAAAATACCAGTTTTCCATCATTTTTTGCTGGAAATCCTCCCGGTTGGGGAAATTTTTCCCCTTAACAACCATAAAAAAATATGAATTTGAAAGTGATTCCGGCCAGGCGGAAGCATCAAGCAGTCGACTGTGCAATTGCCGGCGCTGTTGATAATTTAGCTCCGCAGTTAAGAGTTCCTGATAGACGTCGAGAGCTTTTTGTTTAATGTTAGCCACCTCTGCAATCAAGGGACTCTTAGATTTAAACAGGTTATGGGCACCTGAAAGCAGAGCATCCGACCATTCAAAAACTTTATTATATTCCCCCTTCCGCAGGTGATATTTACATTTCAACTTCAAACCTCGACCAAGTTCTATTAAATTCATAACCCCGGGTATGGATTCATCCTTCAAATATTTTGCCGGGAAATGTAAATCTTTTTTAAAAAGCTGTCTGCTTTTCTGCAGGGTATCAGAAATATCCTCAAGATAGCTTTTCGTATCAAAATTATCTTTGGCAGTTACGGTCTCTAAATCCAGTGGATTTTCTTCTCCAAACTTCTCCAGCTTCATAAAATTTTCCTCCGCTTCGGGGCGGGAGATATGTTCCCAATTCGGTAGTTTATACTCCGGGGCAATCAGGAAAAATTTAGCAAAAGAGATAGTAAAAGCGGCCAGCAAGAAAACAGATAAACCGCCCGCTATAATTGCGTTAACGAAGGAACGAATAAACCAGCTGCGGGAGGACTTAATCCTCCAGTAAAATAAAATACCCAGGACTAATAAAATCGCGATAAAAATTAACAACAAAGGGGTCAGCTTTAAATTTTGCCAGAAATTAACTAAAAAAGAAATCTCCCTGAAAGAAGCTTTGCTACCACGAAAAGTCATCAATTGTTTCATACCAGCCAGCAAATAATAGCCCGCCATACTCAAGGGCCAGAGGGATAACAAAGAGCTGGTAAATAAATCAATATCAAATACTTTCCGAGCAAGCAAATACGTGCTCCGGACCGTGATTATAATCACTATTAACAGCCATGCTAAAAGCAGGGGATAATTATAACCAAGATCCATCCAGCGATATATACTCAACGGGAGCCAGAAAACCAGCAAAACCAATCCCGTGGTGTAAAAACAACCGAGAAGTGAAGCAAAGTCAAATTTCCCGGTCTGTGAAAACTTTTCCCAAACATTTTTTTCAAAAAAATTATGATAAATACGTGCACTTAACCAGGTGATTAATACTGTTCCGACCACTCCCCAGGGCAACCAGAAAAGAGGTTCCCATGTTTCGTAGGTCCCGGGTAACCAGCCGATGGGGCCAAAAGAAAGAAATATCAAGACCAAAAAACCGTAGAAAGTCCAGACCAGGTGAAATAACTCGACTTCTCTGCCCCCCAAATAGTTGCCCACCACCCAGACCAGGAGAGGAGTAAAAATAATTCCTACCAGGTAACCGCTGTGAGTAAATTCAACTATCAGGTAATAAGGTAAAATCCCACCACATAAAAAAATAACTGCTGCAACAAGTAAATTCTGCAGGGGATGATTTTTAGAATTAATTGATTTTAAAAAATTATAGGGTGATACTTTCAAAGCACTTACCCTCCATCAACCTTTATATTGCTCCCTGACTGTAAAAATTGCACCCGTCCATAATTTGCAATTTTCTCAATTCCAACACCCTGGACTAATTTAACACAAAAAATTGTTCAGGGAAATAACAGGCGCGGGGAATCATTTTTATAACGATCCATTATTTCGCCGGGGCCGGCGCCTATATAGGTCGGATCATTAAGAACATAGCGGCGACCGTCCACGGTAACGTAAGTTCCTCGCGGTTGATCGGCTCCCGGGTAACTTACAGCCGTGGACAGGTGGCCGGGCCAGAGGACACCGGCAACTTCCAGGTCCAATAGTTCCCGGACCAACCAAGCGTAAAATATTGCCCTGTCGTCACAATCGGAGTAGGGATGATCGGGTTTATCGGGGGGGACCATAAACCACTGGCGGCCAAACTGTTCTTCGTCAGTTTTATAGGCAAAACCCTCCTGGGTTAATCGCAGCAAAAAATCGAGGGAAGTCCAGGTGTCTTTATTCTTAATTTCTTCTTCAACCTGGCGGAGAAAACTATTTTTAATCCCCGAAATTTTTACAGGTTGAAAATAATATTGTGGTTCCACCTGGGGCACTGACTGATAATATTTACTCAAATTTTTATTATACTCCAATTCAAACTCATAGTTTTGTTCATTAAACTCAAAATTTATCTGCCGGGTATCGCCCGCCCAGGGTAAATCCGGCAGTTTGTTTACATGCGGAGTCACCGGTTTAACGGCCGCATGATAATCCTCATCGTAGGTACTAACCGACCCCTCCGGCGATCCAAGCCTGGCCGGTAAAAAGACGTAGTATTCCTTGCCTTCAAGCGTATAATAGGAAGTCCCGGGAATCGAATGAGGCGAGTGGTAAAGAAGGTAAAATCTATTATCATCCAGGCCAAGGCGAACATCATATCCCAAATCCTGGGCCAGTGCCCAGGTGGTCAGAACCTTCGTCCGCCGGGAAGAAGCCGAATCAGCAACCAGTTCATTTACCGTCGAATAAATAAAATACAACTCATGCCAGCCGTCCAGCTCCAAATTTTCTTTCTTATTTTTAAAGAATTGTTTTAACCTCTTAAATCCAATCTTTTTATATTCCGAAAAATAATCAGCAGCCACGGCGCCCTCGGGAGAACCATCGGAGCTTTCGGGCAATGATTCGACTTCCGGCATCCGTATAGTTGCTCCATACCAAACAAACTCCTGCTTATAATCGGAACCGGATTTAGCGGGGGATGAATCCGATCCAGACTTCACCGGATCCGCCGGCTCCTCCGCGAGCGGCTGTTCCTCCTTCTCAGGCTCAGGCTTATTTTCCACCCCGGAGAGTTCAAATTCCTCGATTTGTTCGGGGGCCTTTTTTTCTGAATTTTCCTGCGCGGGAGCCTGCTCGGGCTTGGGCTCGGAATAAGTGGTAGCGTTTTGCAATTTTTCCATTGCTTCCCAGCGTTCCTCCAGGTAACTGGCAAATGCAGCATCTCTTTCGTCCCGAAACTGTGTAAATTTTTTCTCTCTTTCCTCGCGAAACTTCTGGTGCTCCTGCTGACGTTCTTCCAGTTTTTCACGCCGAGAAGTATTGGAATAAGCT
>JBNJDC010000164.1:0-3899 GCA_051744565.1 bacterium | reverse complement strand
TGGCTTTTTCGGAGAATCCCAAGAGCTGGCTGCCGTTTGCCTTTGAACTTGCCCAGTATCTCAACTGGGTAAAGAGGGAGTTTCCGGGGAAGAGAGTGATTAAAAAAAGAATTACTTTTGGCCATTGCCTGGGAATGATAGACAAATTGTTTGGCGAGCAGGCTGAGTATTTACTTTTGATTCGTCACCCGGCGGGAATTGCTCAATCGGGCAGCGAGTTTCTGGAAAATTTCCACCTGGGAGTCCCCAATCCCGAGGAGCAGGGGTGGAATATTCTTGTCCAGGATCGAACCGCTATTACGGAGGATGACTGGCAGGAGCTGTCCTACGAGGAACGAGTTCTTAAATACTGGCAGGTTTACTTCCGGGACGTAGGCGAAAGTCTGCCCCTGGAAGGAAAAATAAGGCCCGTTGTTTTTGGAGAAAATTCCGAGGAAACAATCAGCCGGATTTCTGAGGAAAACTCTCGGGATTATACCCCGGGGGAATTTGCCCCCAAACAACGTAAATTTGATCCCTTCTGGAGTTCAAGCAAGGTGGACGAACATTTTGCCCGGGTGGAATCCACCTGGGAGCTGCACGGGGTTGATTTTCCCGAAATACCGTTGAAGTAGAGCTTGCAGGAGCCTTCCATTGATTTTTCTTAAGTCTTTCCCCTCCGCTGTCGATGATAAGTAATGTTGTAGACTATTTTTTACGGAGGGTAAAAAATGTCTCTTGAAAATAAATTAATTCAAACATTGAAAAAACTGACCGAATCCTATCAAAAACTGGAAAAACTTGCCCGGGAGAAAAATGATATTTTAGGCGAACAAGACCTGCGGAGGCTGGAAGAAATAACCAGTGAGGAAGAAAAACTGGTTGAGCAGGTTAACGGTCTGAAAAAAGAGCGAATAAACAGCTGGCAGGAATTGACCGGCTTGAGGAAGGGCCAGTTGAGGAAAAAAACGCTCCGGGAGCTGTTGTCCGTTTTGTCGGCAGAAGCAGCTAAGAAAGTTAATGCCCTTCGCGGGGAATTGAAACTGGTTATGCGTGATCTCCAGCGGATTAATCAGGAAAACATTGTGTTTCACAAGCATCGGCTCCAGGTATATGAAAGGACCTTCAACAATTTTGTGTCTCACCTGGATAATGATGAAGAATCGGGAACTTATGATCAAAAAGGGCAGGCGGACGAGGACGAAAAGACTTCCAAGTCACCATTACTTATAGACAGGGCGGTGTAAAGTTATGGCTGGTTTTATGGCGATGGATAATGGGCTTAGTGGATTATTAACCAGCCGGCGGGCGCTTGATGTTGTCTCGCAAAATGTTTCCAACGCTTCCAATGAAAACTACACCCGGCAACGGGCGGAAATTACAGCCAATCGCCCCCTGATACTGGGTAATCTTTCGGTTGGGACGGGCTCTTCTGTGGACGAAATTACCCGGGCACGGGACGATCTGCTTGATTCACGTTTGCGCCAGGAAAAACAAACCAAGGGCCGGTTTGATCAGTTGCAGGAGGTATACCGGCAGATAGAAAATGCCCTGAACGAACCGTCCGACCAGGGGATAAGAGGGACTTTAAGTTCCCTGGTTTCGTCCATGCAGAATTTGGCCAACCAGCCGGAAAACCTGGGCAGCCGCCGGGATGTCGTCGGCCAGGCAACTACTTTGGCCAATGTAATGAAAAGATTTCAAAGCCAGCTGCGTTCTATTGCCGGTGGACCTCACAGCAGTGCGGCCAGTCAGATCGAATCAACTGTAGGTAATATAAATAATATCGGGGAACAAATTGCATCGTTGAATAAAGAGATAAACACCGCCCAGGCTTCGGGCGCCACGCCCAATGATTTACTGGACAAACGGCTGGAGCTGGTAAATGAATTGTCCGAATATATCGACACCACCGTCGATAAATCAAGTTCCTCTTACCGGGTGAATGTTTCCGGTTACACGCTTGTCCAGGACGGCCAGAGCCATCAGCTAAGTTTTGGAACCCGGCCGGGGGAAGAGGATGAGGGCAAAAAAATACTTTACGATGATTCTTTAAAAAGTGAAATACGGCCGCGCAGCGGCCGCTTAAAAGCTCTGACGGAACTGCGGGAAGAAAAAGTCCCCAAGTTGATTGATCAGCTTAATGATATGGCTGTGCAGTTTGTCGATCGTTTTAACGACATCCATCGCAGTGGATTTGGTCGCCAGGGTCAGACTAGAAATAATTTCTGGCAGGAGCTTCCCAGTGCGGAAGAAGATATTTACCGTTTGGAAGGTCTTGGTGACCTGGGCGGAGATAGTGCCACCCGCCGGGCGGGGTTTATTGATTCGCCGGATCTTAAGCTGACCGGGGATAATTCTACGGCCCAACCCGAGAATTTTGAAGGTGACGCCGGTGTGATTAACTCGCCCGAAGGCACACTGGAAATTAATGGAAGTACCATCAATTATGATATGAGTGAAGATTCCATCAAAAATATCATCGAGCGGATAAACGAGGACAATAATAATGCTTCGGCTTATTTAAGCGCTGAAAACCGGCTTGTTATAAAAGGAACGCAGGAAAACGATTATCAACTTGACCAGATAAAAGACACCGGACTTTTGCTTGATAAGACAAATATTATGACGGTGGGCGGCGCCGATCAGTCGTCGATGAATGATGTAGATCCTGGCAACACCATTGTTAATGAATTTAGTGGTAACAACCGGATAGATGATTTCTCTGCCTCGGGAGCGGATCTTGCCCAGGGGACCCTGGAGTTTGAATCGTCGGATTCCGATGGCTTTTCGATTAACTACGACGCTCGAAATGATTCCCTTGAAGACATTGTGACCCGGATTAATGAGGGAGCTGACAGTGCCGGTTCAGACGGTTCAAACGTTTCGGCTGAAGTTACCCCCGACAATAAATTACGCTTGTATGCCTCTGACGAATCGCCCGATCCTGCTCTTGACCCGGGCACTTCAGTTAGCTCCGACGCTTCTTTTAAAGTTAATGAAACTTCAAGTCAGCAGTTGAATGCTAATGTGGGAGCCGGGAATGATGTAAATATAGAAGTTAATGACGTCAGTAAGTTTAACGAGGGAGAAGAAATAATAATATCTGACAATAATAATTCGAATTCAGAAACAGCAACTATAACTGATATAGATTCGGCGGCGGGGACTATTGAAGTAGATAATTTAGCTAACGGCTACAATGCCGACAATAGCGCCGTGCGACGGGTTGAAGGCGAAAATAACAAACGTAATTTTCTCAATGTAATGGGGATGAACCGGCAGTATGACAGCGGTCAGGAGAGAACGGAATATTCTTTTACCGGTCGATCCAAGCGGCCGCCCGTGGCTGACCAGGTGGCGAATCTTAAGGTCAATGAAAGAATTGATGATAATCCGGATTTGATTGCCGCGGGATCCGGTAAAGATACCGATCTTGACGGTGTTCCCGATGCTCCAAACGGCCCCGGGGATGGCGATAATATGTATGAGCTGTCCAATTTGCCAAAAGAGAACATAATGGAAACCGGGAACACATCTTTTGATGGTTATTTAAGCTCAATGGTTTCTGAAATCGGTAACGAAGCTTCTTTGATTAATCGGGAACAGGAAGCTGCCAAGAACCTGGTGAATCAGATTAACGATCGAGTTCGCAGTAATTCCGGGGTTAGCCTGGACGAGGAGATGACAAAAATGTTGCGTTTTCAGCAGGGGTATCAGGCTTCGGCCCGGGTGATCAGTACCGTCAGGCAGATGAGCAATGAGTTGTTTGGATTAGTTTGATTATTACAGGGAGGTGGATTGAATATGAGTCGAGTAGCTTTTTATTCGCGGTTTGAACGGCCAGAGCGCCACCTTATGGAAAATACCAGCGCTCTGCAGAAAACAATGCGTAAAATTTCCACCGGCAAGGAAATTAA
>JBNJDC010000163.1:0-3911 GCA_051744565.1 bacterium | reverse complement strand
TTTTAGCTGCCGTCCGAAAGCACACTCAAGCGGACCAACTGGCCGATGATTTTTCAATAGTTGTTATAGACCTGCAAAAAGGGTAAAAAACAGGGAGGAAAGTTCTTTTGTCTGAAGATAATGCCTGCATTTTATTTGTAGATGATGCGGAAATGATTCGCCTCTCCTTCTCCCGAAAACTTGAAGCCCGGGGTTATGACGTGGTGACGGCCGCCGGCGGCGCGGAAGCCCTGGATATGATTGCAAAGGACCGGGAGAGGTTTGATCTAATATTATCCGATATTGAGATGCCCGAAGTTGATGGTTTTGCCCTGGTGGAGGCCCTGCGAAAGGATTATTCTAAAACTGAATTACCCATAATAATGGTTACGGCCAGCCCCTTTTCCGAACGAGTTGTCCGGGCTTTGAAGGCCGGAGCCAACGATTTTATTGCCAAAGAAAATGATTTTACAGTTTTGGTTGCCCGCATAGAAACCCAGCTTTCCCTGCAGAAAGCTAGCAACGACCTGCGTGATTATGCGCAGAGGCTTCAGCAAATGAATGATCGTAAGGATAAAGAACTTGAGATCGGCCGGAGGATTCAGCAGGAACTTCTTCCCGAAGATTGCCCCGACCTGGAGCTTTATGATTTTGGTTTGAAATATAAACCAACCACCGAGCTCGGCGGCGATTTTTATAATTTTGTCCATTTTGAGGATACGGATAAAACACTTATCTACCTGGCGGATGCCGCCGGCCATGGCGTTCCGGCGGCTCTGCTCAGTGCTATATTTAAAGCCCAGGCTGATTTGGTTCTCAGTCGGTACGATAATTTTTCGGAAGCGCTCTGGGTTTTGAACAGTCGCCTGAGTGAAATTTTACCCGGCGGGAAATTTATAAGCACTTTTTTTCTTATTTTAGACAATCAGCACCACAAAATTGAATTCTGGAAATGTTCCCAGGAACCAGGGCTTCTATTAATAGACGATCGTTTAAGAAAACTGGACACGGGTGGTATACTACTGGGGGCTTTTGGGCCCGATATGATCGATGAAGAGAATTATTTCTCTTCCGGCAAGCTTAGCCTGAAAAAAGGAGATCGAATTGTACTTTATACCGACGGGGTTACGGAAGCAGAATCCCCCGCCGGCGAAGTTTTTGGTGAGAATAAATTTTATAATCTTATTAAGAATAATTCAGATATTGCCCCCTGCCAGTTTTCCGATCATGTGCTGGCGAAGGTTCAGCAACACACTCAAACTGAACAACTGGCCGATGATTTTTCTGTTTTGACTATTGATTTGAAATAACAAATAGAACCTTTTTCGGAGGAATATTAAATGGGAATCAAGAAAAGTAGTATTAATTGTCCGGATAAAGTTCGGTGTTTTGATTTAAAAGGTAAAATTTTCCATGAAAACGTGGCGGAGCTTGAAAACAAACTTGAGAAAACTCTGGGGGGAGATACGGAAGAAATTGTTTTAAACTGTGAGGAGCTGAGAATGATCGACAGCTCCGGGATCAGTGTCCTGGTAGATGTGATCAAGAAACTATCCAAACGCTCGGGAGCGCTTCATTTATGCGCTATGAGCGAATCTATACGTAAAATTTTCAAATTAACCAATCTCGAAAAGTTTATTGAAATTCATCCGGACGTTAAATCCGCGCTCAAGGATATTAAAGGATAGCCAGAACCTTCCAACGGTTGTCATTGCTCTACTTGATCGGGCACTCTTAAGCAATGTCAGGGATTCCAGCTCAGAGACCGGGAAGTCTATTGGAAGGTTTTAAGGATAGCCTGTTTTTCGTTAAGTCTACTGTTTAAAGTGGACGGTGAGTTTGTTTTTACCCTTCTCCCGGCTGTAATATATTTTATCGGGCAAATTTTTTATAAGAGCCAGACCTCTGCCGCCCTGTTCTAAATTTTCAAAGTTATAATCATTTTCAGCGAGAGGATTAAACTCCGGCCCGTGGTCGATAAACGTAATTTTAGCTTCTCCTTCCTCCAGGTCGAGTTTTACTACCATCGGTTTTTTTTGTTCCTGAGTTTCGGGCCCATAAGCATGCCTGAGGATGTTTGTTTCTATCTCAGCACTTACTGTCAGGATATCCCCTAAAGTTTCCCCGGTAAAACCATTCTCGGTTAATTTATCCTCAAGCCAGTTGTTCAAGCCGCCGCTATAGTCTTCAATATCTTCCACCTGGAACGTGGGACTTATATTTTTATTCTGCAACTTCTTCAAAAACCCTTTCCGGAAATTCAATACCGGCCTGGTGAAACCTCTCCACCAGCCCGTCCGGTCGGCGCAGAAGCTTATGTTCTCCGATCACATTTTTATTTTCATCCAGTCCTTCCTGTTCGTATCTGAAAATGTCTTTTAAAATCACTCCCTCTTCTTTATCCTGGATAACCTCGCTGATGTTGCTCATTTTTCGAGATCCATCCCGATAACGTTTCACATGAACAAAAAGATCGATGGAGCTGCCAATTTGCCGGCGGATGGCCTGGGCCGGTATTTCATAGGGGGAAAGCATAGCCAGGTTAACAAGTCTAAAGACTGTTTCCCGGGGGGAATTGGCGTGGACAGTAGTAAAAGAACCGTCGTGTCCGGTATTCATTGCCTGGAGCATATCAAGAAATTCTTTCCCCCGGACCTCACCTACCACAATCCGGTCCGGTCTCATTCTCAGTGAATCCCGGATAAGATCAGTTGTCGTAACTTCTCCCACCCCTTCTAAATTTGGATCCCGGGTCTGCAGGCGAATCACATTATCCTGGTAGTCATGAAATTGTAACTCCAGGGCGTCTTCAATTGTAATTATACGTTCATCGGGGGGGATTAAAGAAGAAAGTATATTTAAGACAGTAGTTTTACCGCTGGAAGTCCCGCCGGCAACCACCATATTTAGACTTGATTTTACACAGGCTCCCAGGAAGTAAGCCATCTCGGGAGTTAGCGAGCCTTTTTCAATCAGGTCGTCGATTTGAAGCTTTTCTTTGCTGAACTTTCGGATAGTAATTTTGCCAACCTCGGGCGTCAGGGGCGGAATTATTGCGTGGACCCTGGAACCATCGGGAAGGGTGGCATCTACGCTGGGAGAGGAAAAATCAATCGATCTGTCCGTATTCTGGAGTATTTTATCAATTGTGTTTTTAACATGTTCGGCGTTTAAAAAGAAAACATCGGTTAATTCGATTTTACCGTTTTTTTCTACATAGACCTCGTGCAGATTGTTGACCATTATTTCACTGATATCATCCCGGTGGATAAGTTCAGTAATTGGCCCGTAGCCAAGAACTTCGTCAACTACAAGATCAACAAGGAATTTTTTCTGTTTTGGGGTCAGGTGAAAGGACTTGTTACCTACAATTTCTTCAGTATAGCTTTTAATCCGGTTGTAAAAAGCATTGTCCTCATCCTTGTTTCTTATTTCATCCTTATCAAATCGGTATTTACTAATAACTGTTTCAATTATTTCCGGAACCAGGTCCTTAAGTTTATCAATAAAATCCTTTTTGAAAGGCAGAGATCTATCTTCGGAAAAAACTTTACCCGAGCGTTTTATAATATCAAGCTGGGATTGTATTTTTTCCAGTTCTTCCAGCTGTTCCTCGTCGAATTGCATTTCCTCCGGGTTAAATTCATTCATATCTAAATCTTCAGCTGAAACTTCACCGCTATTTTCTTCCTCTTCCGATTTTGCAGCACTATCTTCTGCGCTTCTCCCGTAATATTCATTCAATCGGTCCCTGATGCGCGAAGAATTATCATCATTTTTGGAGTTCAAATCAAATCACCTTTAAAGTAATTATCAAGCAATTTTTCAAAATATAATTTTATCATAATCATCTGTTTTAATTTTATTCTAATTATTCAAATCTACTGTTCGAACCCTGTTTCTCCCCCCCGATTTAGCTTTGTACAGGGCAT
>JBNJDC010000162.1:0-3933 GCA_051744565.1 bacterium | reverse complement strand
TTTAGAGAAGGAGTATGAGTTTGAAGTAATTTATACTCCCGGACATAGCCCGGGAAGCATAAGTTTTTACTGGCCGAAAGAGGAACTCCTTGTCAGTGGGGATGTAATTTTTTCCGGCGGAATTGGCAGAACTGATCTGCCGGGAGGAAATATGGCTGTCTTGAAGCAGACAGTTGCAGAAAAAATATTTACACTCCCGGAGGAAACCCGGATCTGCCCGGGGCATGGCCCGGAAACAACCGTACAAAAAGAAAAACAGACTAATCCATATGTTTAATCCGGAGTAGAGATAATTAGTTTTCCACCTGTGAAAGCTTATATTGTGTTATAATTAAAAGGGCTCCTCCTCTTATTGATTTTGTATATTTATGAGGGTGAAAAAAATGGTTGAACAGGATGCGGATGCCGCTGGAGACAGCCGCCCCGGTTCGGGTGATCGTGATGAGCAGCTGGATCGGGAAAACTGGATAGATATACTTCCCCCGGAATTCGAGGAGGGGGAATCGCCGCTTATAGTAACCTGGGGGCGTTTCTGGGGTAACCAGGAGGATATAGCGGTTGCTTTTTACCTGGTGGGCAGTCCCCTGGAAAGTAAGATTCCTACCCTTCGCCTTGCCGTATTTGGTTCGCCGGAAAACCTTCAGAATTATAATCCACGCATGGCCCACCGGGAGTTTGAAAGACGGATAATAAATTTTAACGTTTCGGACACCCCGGTGCCCACGGTAACTCTTAACGAGGTCCACGATCAACTGCAGGGCTATTTCGAAGCAGAGGATAAACAGGAGGCTCTGCTGGATTATGTTGAGGAGTCGAGCGAGTCGGAAGCGGAGGAATGGTTTGATGAACTTCTGGATGAAATCTTTCAGGATGGGAATTATACGTATCAGATTCGCTTGTTATTAACTTCTTCTGAAAAGTTGCAAAAACGGAAAACACAGCCGACCGTTGCTGATAAAGAAGTGGAAGGCAAAGTGGTCCGTGTAAATTTTGTCACAAAACCTTCAACGGGAATACCGGCGCCCCGGCTGCAGGAGGGAATGCAGGCTTATATTCGAATTGTGGGGGAAGCGGTTGAAAAATTACCGGATGAAATGCGGGATCCGGATAAAAAAAATATTTCCCGCCCCTTGATCGGCTGGGTGCATAAGATTGATAACAATCCTGAATTACCCGCCGATTTTGACGGTGAGCCGGAAAACTATCAAGCCGTGACGGTGGAACTAAGTCCCGGGGTTTACGGTCGGGGACTTGTTTTTAAAGATGATATGATTAAGATTAAACAGCAAAAACAGCAGGAAGAAATATTAACCGAAGAGATTATCAGGATTATTGGACTTATTTTTCTTTTAATTTTAATTTTAGTTCTAATAATCTTTATAGGGTAGAGGGGATATTTGTTCAGGTTTGAATCTTGTGTGAATTTTTTTGAATAATTTTTTTCTGCTCATTCCCAGGTACTAAAATATTTTAAATTTCAGTCAATTTTCTGCCCTGGTTATTTATATTTTGAGGTGAAGTAGATTGGATTTTGAATCAGATTTACTGGCGGTGTCGCCCGAAAAAGAAAAACTGGATTTGGTTGTCTATTTTGTTTTCAAGGATGGGGACGGAGGACTTATTGTAGAAAATTTACCTGACCTGTCCCCAGGACAGCTTGAAGATTTCGAGGGGAAACAGGGGGAGACACAAATTTTTTACGACGGCGAATTTTCCGCCGATCGTTTGCTGTTGTTGGGCGGGGGAAAGGCAAAGGAACTTAAATTGCCTGATTTAACGGAACTCGGGGGGGAGACGGTAAAGAAAGCGCAGGATCTTGAAGTCGAGGAGTATGGACTGGTGTTCCCCCTGAAGCTGGAACTGGACCGGGAAGCTGTGGCCCGGGAGTTAACTGTTGGTGTTCACCTTGGAGCTTATGATTTTGATCACTATAAGCACGATTCGGCTGACGATGAAGAAGGGGAGGACAGCAATAATGACATCCCTGATTTTAACCTCCTGCTGGAGGATAAACGTTCCCGGGGTACGGTGGAAAGAGGATTTGAACTCGGTAAAAAAATAGCAAAGGGAGTTAACTTTAGCCGGGACCTCGGTAATACTCCGGCCAATGAACTTGTTCCTTCGGACCTGGCTACGGAAGCCCGGCAGATAGAACGAAAATACAGGAGTGTATCCGCCCAGGTCTGGAACCGGGAGGCCCTGGAAGAAAAAAATATGAACCTTATTGTAGCCGTGGGTAAAGGAAGCGAAAATCCGCCCCGGTTGGTTAAACTCACCCACAGTCCTAAAAAATCCCGGGGAAAGGTGGGGCTGGTTGGAAAAGGTATAACATTTGATACCGGGGGCATCTCAATCAAACCGAGTAAAAACATGGGGGAAATGAAATTTGACATGTGCGGAGCCGCTGTTGTCCTGGGGGTTATGAAAATTGCTGCTGAACTGGAGCTACCGGTTGAAATTGTAGGGTATATTCCCACGGCGGAAAATATGCCGTCCAGCCATTCCACTCGCCCCGGCGACGTGGTAACCGGATATGGAGAAAAAAGTGTTGAAATTTTAAATACTGACGCTGAGGGGCGTCTGCTTTTGGCCGATACACTGGCTTACCTGGGCGAAAATGAGGGGGAAGAGCTGGACTTTGCTCTTGACTACGCTACTCTTACCGGAGCCTGTATAACCGCTCTTGGGCACCAGGCGGCGGCCTTGATGAGCACCGATGATTCTCTTGCTGATAAATTGACTGAAGCCGGGGAAGAAGTTGCCGAGCGCGTCTGGCAGCTCCCGTTCTGGGAGGAGTATTCGGAAAAATTAAAAAGTGAAGTTGCCGATGTGAAAAATATTGGCGGTAAGGCGGGAACTATTACCGGCGGCAAGTTTTTGCATGAATTTGTTGATGAGAAAAAAATAGAAAGCTGGGCCCACCTGGATATCGCCGGCACCGCCTGGGGAATGGAAAAACTTTCCTACCGTCCGAAGGGAGCAACCGGTTTTGGGGTCCGCCTGACGCTGGAGCTTTTGAACCGGGAATTTAACCTGCGGTAATGATGGTTAAACGTAACCGCCCCCGGCTAAACGTAACCCTGGACCGGGAAGTTAAGGAGAGAATGAAAAAAATAGCCGCCGATTTAGGTCTGTCCCTTTCCCGCCTGCTGGAGTTTATCCTCGAAGATTTTCTCGAAGAATACGAACAGCAGGATTCACTTCCCGCTGATTTAGAAGAAAAGATAAAATCGTTTCGGAAAGAAAAAACAGGTCAAACGGAAGAAAAACAAATAGAAAATATCCTCCAGGATTTTGACAGTTAGGAATAGAGAACAGAGAATAGAAAATAGAGATTAAGTAAAAAAACTAGCTAACCAGCCAACTAGCTAACCAGCCAACTGGTTAACTAGTTATCGCGTCCGTTTCCTGCTTGCGTTGCTGATTAATCTTATGGTTTTCCCGGGTGACTTCTTCCAGCAAGTTCTCCTCGTCCATAGTCAGTACATTCCCGTCTTTTACCACCTGCCGGCCATTGATCCAGGAGTCAGTCACGTCATGGCCGGAAATTGAATAACAAATCTGGGAATAGATGTCATAAATTGGTTTAAGGTGCAGCTGCTGGAGATCAATCGCAATAAAATCAGCTTTTTTCCCTGCCTCCAGGCTCCCGGTTTTTTCTTCCAGTCCCAGGGCCCGGGCGCCGTCCAGGGTAGCCATCCGGGTTATTTGCCGGGCGTTGAGGACCCGTGGATCGTGGTGACGAACCTTCTGTAGTTTACCGGCGGTATCCATTTCGGCAAAAAGGTCGAGGTCGTTGTTGGAGGCGGCGCCGTCGGTTCCCAGGCCCACCGGAATACCGGCTTCTATGAATTCGGTCACCGGAGCCATTCCGGCGCCCAGTTTCATGTTACTTTCCGGGTTATGACTGATGGTTGTCTCGTGTTTTTTAAG
>JBNJDC010000161.1:0-3950 GCA_051744565.1 bacterium | reverse complement strand
ACCTGTCCGCGGGGTTGGGGACACCGACAGTGGGACTGTTCGGGTCCACTTCGCCGGCTCTTACTTCTCCCCTTGGGCCCCGGGCGGAGGTTATATATGCGGATGTCCACTGCAGTCCCTGCTTTGAAAAAGAATGTCCGAAGACGGATAACCGGTACCAATGTCTGCTCCAAATAGAACCGAGCCGGGTTTTTGAAGTGGCGAAAGCGCTCCTGAAAGAGGAGGAAAACGGATGAGTGAAAACCAGAATGAAATAGTCCAATTGCCCTCGGGGGTAATTAACCAGATTGCCGCCGGGGAAGTAATAGAAAGGCCGGCCTCGGTTGTTAAAGAACTGCTGGAAAATTCTATTGATGCCGGGGCGGATGATATCGAGGTGGAGTTTACCCAGGGAGGGCAGCGAAAAATAGAGGTTCGGGACAACGGGCGGGGGATTAGAGCCCAGCAGCTTCCCCTTGCAATTCGCCGGCACGCAACCAGCAAAATCGAGTCGGCCGAGGACCTGGAAAAGATCAGGACCCTGGGGTTTCGCGGTGAGGCCCTGGCCAGTATCACCTCGGTGGCCCGGGTGCGGATAGTTTCCCGTCACCGCGAGGAAGCCGAAGCCCGGGAATTGATTCATGAGGCGAACGGGGAGGTGGAGGTTCGTCCCGCCGCTCGCGGGGAAGGAACCACTGTAACTGTCAGCAATCTTTTTGAAAATTTACCCGCCCGGCGCAAATTTATGGCCACCGAATCAACGGAGAAGAAACATATAATTCGAGCAGTTCAGCGGAAGATTCTGGCTCATCCTGGTATCCATTTCACACTGGAAGAGGACGGGATGGAAATTTTGAGCGTTCCCCCCGGTGATTTGTCCGAACGGGTTTTTGAAATCCTGGGAGAAAAAGTTGCTTCCGAGCTTCTCCCGGTGGAACGCCTGGAGGCCGACTGGCAGGACCGGGGACGGTTTGGACTGACCGGCCTTAT
Source organism: bacterium (assembly GCA_051744565.1). GTDB lineage: Bacteria > T1Sed10-126 > T1Sed10-126 > T1Sed10-126 > T1Sed10-126 > CAZKRS01. The sequence goes on along the minus strand of JBNJDC010000161.1, from coordinate 2,981 downwards.
ATCCAACGGTGAAGCTGTCCATCATTCCCGCCGTCACCAGTTCATTTTTATTAATTCACGGCCTGTAACCGAGCCGGTGATCTACCGGGCTATTTCCCGGGCTTACCGGGATATCATTGTGGGGAACGAACAGCCGGTTGTCGTACTCTTTTTGGATATGCCCCGGGACCAGCTGGACGTAAACGTTCATCCCAAGAAAGAAGAAATCCGTTTCAACGACAGCCAGTCCGTTTTCCGATTCATTTACCATACCCTCCGCTCGGAGCTGAAGGACTATTACCAGGAGGAGGCTAATACCGAATTGGGGGCGAAGACAGGGGGGGAAGAAGAAAAAATTGATGTTCTAGGGCCGGGTCATTCTCCGGCGAAAAAAGAAACGCCGGAAACTGAATCCACCGCCGGGGCGGAGACCCCCGAATTATTTTCGGAGGAAAATACGGGGGAGAAGCTTCCTTCCTCCCGGTTGATCGGCCAGTTCAAGGAAACTTTTTTACTGGTGGAGAGGGATACCGGTCTTTTAATTATTGATCAACATACAGCCCACGAAAAAATATTGTTTGAACGCTACCGCCGCCAGGTTAAACGGCAGGACGAACCGGCTCAGCACCTGTCGGTGCCCATGAAACTGGAGGTTAGTCCCGCGGACCGGGAGGTATTGCTTGACAACGCCGAAGAATTGAGTCGCCTGGGCCTGACGATTGAGCCTTTTGGAGGGAATACGCTGGTAATCCAGACGGTTCCCGGTTATCTTGGCCGGCGCAGCCAGGACCAGCGTCTTATTTACGATATGATTGAGGATTTGATTCAGTGGGACGCCGAGGGGCAAATTTCCAACGTCGGTGAGGATATGATTGCTATAATGTCCTGCCGAAGTGCGGTCAAGCGGGGCGATAAACTGCTGCCCCGGGAACAGCGGGAGCTGGTTGAAGAGTTAAATAAACTTGAGTTTCCCGCCCGTTGTCCCCACGGTCGGCCCGTCTATAAAGAAATAGAAAACCACGAGTTTGCCGACTGGTTTGGCCGGCCGCCCTCCGAGATGGAACCCCGATAATCTGTTAGTTTTCGATCTCTCCCGCTTTTATCCCCCGGTTCTCCAGCATGGTGGTGAATTTCCTGGCTTTAGTTTTTATCTCTTCAATGTCCACGTCCAGCTGATAAAACCAGCCTTTAACTTTCTCTTCCAGAAAATCCACGTGGTGGAACTCCCGTAAAATATCCGTATATTCAGGAGAGTTAAATTTTTCCAAAAACCGGCGCGCTTCGGCGGGCGAGCTGGAGTAGACAAGAAAATTATCAAGTGGTCCCTCCAGTTTGATCCTGTGGCGGGAACCCAGGCTTTCGTTAAATAATCTGTACCAGTGCCGCAAAATATTATAGGGGTCAACTCGCAGTTCCACGGGCGCCCGGGCCTTGACTGTAATTGTAATCAGGCGGTTGGAGTCTCGAAAATCAACTCCCCGCTGGATAATAACCGGGTAGTTGTTAATTATTCCCTGCCAGAGAGCTTTTTTTGATTCCTCCTCGTTCAGTTCCTTCTGTTCTTCCTCCTCCATCACCTCTTCAATCTGTTCGTATTCTTTCTGTTCGCGGCTGAATGTGATGTATACAGCCAGCAAAAGAAGTAAAAAAAGGACAAAAGAAACTATTTGCATCTTAACCACATCCGTTGGGAGGTCGATAAAGTAAGATGGAGGCCTAATTAATGAGTAATATTATATCAACCGAAAGTTTTACCCAAGGGTTTTCTTTTTCCTATTCTGGTGGCGGACAAAACATAGCAACTTCCCCGGCAAATACACAATCAGAAGGAACACAGGTAAAGACCGCTGAAGTTTCGTCTGCAAAGCGGGATTCAGCCGGGAAAAGTAATGTTACCCCGCGGTTAGTTCAGGAACAGGTTCTTGGCAGTCAGCGACGGGAGTTGCGCAGCCAGGGAAAAAAACTGCTCAATTTCAGGTTTTTTTCGGGCGGTCTGCAGAATGGGCCTGGAAATTCGGAATCGCCTTCTATGAATGCCCTGATAGTTGCCGGCAGCGAAGGGGGAACGAATGATATTGAATTCAAACTGTTGAACGTAACTTCCACCGGCCAGGCCCGCGAAATATATTCTTCAACCAACCTGGAAAGGATGCAGGAAAAACTACAGTCCACGGGCCTGGATCTGCGCGGGATGCTCCTGGACCGGCAGATTTAAAAAGTTCCCTCCTACCATTCGGTCGATATACTTGGTAAAATCGGATATATCGGATAAAATTTAAGCTAATATTGGTAGTAAAAATAATAATTCATAAATGGGGATATTTTTGTCTTGTCCCGGGAGTGATAGTTTTGGATTCCGAGAAAGTTAGAATTATTGGTTTTATATTTATGATTTTGGCGGTCTGTGTTTTTGGTGTTTTTTTATTTTTAACGTTTGAACTTCCTGTCCGGACAAAAAATTTATTTCTTAATTTATCGATTTTATTTTTTCTACTTGGCCATACGGCATTGCTTTACCTGATTCTCGAAAAATTACAGGATTAATCTGTAATTTCACAACAGGGAAACAGCTTGGATTTTATTGAAAAATTTACAGTTGGTTCTCTTGATACCCGTTCCTACCTTGTTGACGGAGAATATCTGATTGATCCCGGCGGTTTTAATCCCCGGCTGCGCAAAAAAATTGAATCCGCCGAAGTTTCCCTGGAAGCCCTCCTGCTTACCCACGCTCATGCCGATCATTTTGCCGGTATATTTGAGGTCCGGGATATTTACCCTGATTGTCCTGTCTACTGTCATGAGCAGGCGGTTGAAGCCCTTGCCCGGCCTGAAAAAAATTTATCCGCTTGGTTGGGAGAGGAGATTTCTTTTGCCGGGGCGACCGCTCTTGGTGAGGAGACATTTTTAGAGAAGGAGTATGAGTTTGAAGTAATTTATACTCCCGGACATAGCCCGGGAAGCATAAGTTTTTACTGGCCGAAAGAGGAACTCCTTGTCAGTGG
>JBNJDC010000160.1:0-3958 GCA_051744565.1 bacterium | reverse complement strand
CTTACATAGTATAAACGAATTCTATCTTAAAATCCCCCGCTCTAATTTTAATAACTTGACATTTATTCAATTCAGCTAATATGCTGTAGATAGAGGGGATGGGGAAACCAAAAAGGGAGGAATTATTTTTCCATGGCCGATCCCCTTTACGCGAAGGACATTCAATGTCCAATATGTTCCCGGGAATTTTCAACCCCCCGCTTGATCAACTACAAGCTCACCCTGAAGGACAGGGACAGTGATTTTTGTCCTTACTATAAGGAAGAACAATCTTTTTATTACGAACCAACCATCTGTCCCAAGTGTGGTTATGGAGATCTGGCCAATCATTTTGAGGAGATAACCGATGAGCAGAAAGTAAAAGTTATAAAGAAAATATCAGCCGACTGGTCCGGGCGTAATTTTAGCGGTCACCGGGATACAGCTGATGCAATTGGCTGCTACCAGCATGTGCGCAAGAACGCCAGAGCCATGGAACTAAAACCAAGCCGGCTGGGAACAATTTTTTTACGCCTGGCCTGGTGCTATCGCCACCAGGGAAGCAACAGAGAAAAAAGGACCCGTCGTAAAGCGCTCAAGCATTATAAAAAAGCCTACCGGGAGGAAAACCTGGAACAGGCAAATATTGATGAGCTAACTCTTACCTATCTGCTGGGGGAGCTTAATCGACGGACGGGAAATAAGAAGCAGGCGGTCCAATTCTACAGCAAGGTTGTTGAGCACGACCAAATTAATTCTAAACCCGAGCTGGAAAAGATGGCCCGCGACCAGTGGCAGATGACCTCTAAAGATTAGGAAGAGCGCCCGGCAGGATTTGAACCCGCGACACTCGGCTCCGAAGGCCGATGCTCTGTCCAGGCTGAGCTACGGGCGCCTGAAATAATAATTATACTTTATCAGGCCCGGCCTATAAACAAAACTACTATTCGCAAGCCAAATTTTGGTAACATCCACAATATTAAACCCTGAATTGCAAAATTTAGGCCTGCATTAGTTGGGATAATACGAAATCAACCTTTAAACTTTTTAACCTTGAACTTTCAAACTGCTTTAACGGCTTGCATTTTTAAGAATTTTTACATAATATTGTACATAAAATTGAAAGGGATGATCACAATTAAAATTATTCGTTCAACCACGGCTGTCCGCCAGAATTTAACCTCCCTCCTGGATGAGCTGGAGGACGAAATTATTGTAACAAAAAATTACCGGCCCCGGGCCCGAATTACTCCCCTCCGGGAGGACGGAGACTCTCGCCCGGCCCTGATTCTGCTGGGAACCAAATCCAAAAGCATCAAAAATAGCCGGGAAACAATTCGCAACATCAACGAATACAGCGATCTATTTTCACGGGTAATATTTGTCTGCAGTGAACAAACCCGGAACCTGGCAGCCAAAATACAAAACAACGATCTGCGTATAATCTGTTCCGACCGCCAGGATCAGCCGATTATAAGCCCCCTGAAGGCCGGGCTGAGCGGTTTAAATCCGGGCGATGATTTTCTTATATTTACTTTTCTTTCCACCCCACGTGCCGCCGAAAGGTTCCCCCGGTTAATCGAAGGTATAAAAACAGCCAGGGAGAAAAATAAGTTATTAGTAATCCCCCGAATCAACGGTGATCCCGCCCACCCTGTCGCTGTATCAACAACAATCAAGGACGAGATAATCAACACCCGAAAGGAACTGGGTATACCCCATCTCATCAAAAAGTTTGAAGAAAATATACACTATCACGAAATAACGGTGAATGACAATTAATAAACTTAAAAATAATCCACTGGCAACTTTTCTATCTGGATTCCTAATCCTGGGACTGACTGTTTTTGCCGGGTGCAGTTCGAATTCAAAAAAAGAAAAGAAGTTGACCATATTTGCCGGATCAGCGATCAAACTTCCCCTCCAGGAAATTCGGCCAATATTTAAAGAAGAAACCGGCATTAGCTTAAATCTAAATTTTGGCGGCTCGGGGACAATGCTTTCCCGGATGGAAATGAGTGGCCGGGGAGATCTCTTTATTCCCGGGTCCCCCGAATATATTGATATTGCTCGAGAAAAAGAATTGATAAAACCGAATTCAACACGGAAAATAGCTTATCTTGTCCCCGGAATTTTAGTTCCTGCCGGTAACCCGGCTGATATCCGGGAACTACAGGATCTAACCAACCGGGAGGTTCGAGTCGGACTGGCCAATCCGAAATCCGTTGTTATCGGCCGCTACAGCCTGGAAGTTTTAGAACATAACAAACTACTCGAAGAGGTGCTGAACAACGTGGTTACCGTCGCCGGAAGCGCCGCCCAAACAGCCAACCTTGTCGCCCAGAAGCAGGTGGACGCTGTAATTGGCTGGGAGATTTCCGCCCGGTGGAACCCGGAGAGGATAGAGAGGATTAAGCTTTCTCCCGGACAGATTCCCCGGGTAAGTTACCTGGCCGCGGCAACCGGAAAAAACTCAGCCAAAAAAGAGCTTATCGAAAAATTTATGAACTTCTTAAATTCTCCTCCGGCTGTGAAAATATTTGAGAAATACGAATATATACTCTCGGAAGAATCAGCCCGCTCGCGCTCGGCCGGGGGATATATCGGAGGCAATTATGAACTTCCGGATCGTTACCTGGAGCTGATGGAAACCGGTGAGTAACAGATTATTCACCGGATTTTTGGTCTTGTTGACCACGCTGCTTGTCGGTCTTTTTCTATTTCTGGTCGGCGGTCTTATAATGGAATTTTACCACTCCGCCCCCCGGGAAGCGGCAAATGCCCGGCGTATATTTTTTGCCATCCGACTTTCGCTACTAACGGCCACCGCATCCGCCGGGGCCGCTCTGCTGGTGGGAACTCCGGTGGCTTACTTTCTGACCCGCCATCGTTTCTTCGGACACAAGCTGATCGACTCCCTCCTGGATCTGCCGGTTTTCTTATCCCCGGTGGCCCTGGGGGCAATGCTCCTCTTATTTTTTAACACTGCCTTTGGCCGGCAACTGGAAAAAATAACGGGGGAGATTGTCTTCAGCGTCCGGGGAATTATAATCGCCCAGTTTTTTGTCATCATTGGCCTGGGAATACGACTCTTAAAGAATACCTTTGAACATATCGATGAGGAATACGAACAGATATCACGGGTCCTGGGGGCCAGCAAAATACAGACTTTTTTCCGGGTGGTCCTCCCCCTGGCGAAGAAGGGTATTCTCAGCACTTTCCTGCTCGTATGGGCCCGGGCAATTGGCGAGTTTGGAGCCACAATAACCCTGGCCGGAGCAACCCCCCTGAAAACGACTACGATTCCGATCGGAATATTTCTTGGTTTCCAATCAGCCGACATCTACCGGGCAACGATTTTTATTCTTATCCTGATCGGTATTTCACTGCTGGTTTTATTTATTTCCCGCCTGCTGCTGGAGGAAAAATAAATGGGACTGGAAGTTAAAAACCTGACCCACAAGCGGGGAGATTTCGGCCTGAAAAATATAAATTTTAAAGTCCGGGACAACGAATATTTCATGATCCTCGGGCCCAACGGCGCCGGCAAATCGACTCTGATAAAAAATATGCTGGGGTTATATACACCCACCAGCGGGGAAATATTCATCAACAAGCAGCCGGCCTCCAACCTCCCCCCTGAAAAAAGGAATGTTGGCTATATCCCCCAGGAGCTGGCTTTATTCCCCCACCTTTCCGTTCGGAAAAATATCAACTACGGTATGAAGGCCGCCGGGGTTGATCAATCAAAACGAAACAAAAAGTGCAACAGAATCAGCAAACAGTTAAATATCCAGGAGCTTCTCGAGCGCAAACCGGAGGGTTTAAGCGGGGGAGAAAAACAAAAAGTTGCCCTGGCCCGGGCCCTGGTTAATAAGCCGCAGGCTTTATTTTTAGACGAACCCTTTGCCTCAATTGACCGGGCCAGCCGGCACAGTTTATGGAAAACTCTCCGCCGACTGCTGATTAGTGTCGAAAT
>JBNJDC010000159.1:0-4024 GCA_051744565.1 bacterium | reverse complement strand
AAACCTTTTTATTATATTACAAATTCCGCCACTGTCCAAACATTACCGCAATTTCACCCGTGCCCACTCAAAAATATACTCAGGCTGATTACCAGCAGTTCCTGATAGGACGCGAGAAGGAAAGAATAAAAAATACGAATTTTAAAAGAAAGATTAGCGGCTTTTAAACTACCATTCCAAAAATCAGGCCCAAATTGACAATACAATCAATTACTGGTTTATACCTTTATTTCTCCTGCAGTTAAAATTGAAGTGAAAAGGCCAGATTTGCCCCCAGCACCGTGGGTACATCGTCACCGTCCACTTCAACACTTCTATCGGAAATAACCGCGGAAAGATCCAAATTAGCCCGGGCAAGCTGCAGGCCGGTCCCCACGGTATAGAGAGTTGGCGCCTCGGATTCGGCAAGATTTTCCCGCATTCCCCCGCGCAGGGCCAGGTTAAACCAGGAACGATTGAGAAGATTTACCTCGGTTCCCAGGGCCAGGTTCTGGCGTTCGTAATCTTCAAAAATCGACTGCCGGGTGGTCAGGTCGTAATCAGCGCTCAACCGCCACCAGTCTCTACCCAGCGAGTCGGTTGGTAAAATATAAAGCGGCCTGAGTTCCATTCCCACCCGGAAGGACGGATCCACTTCAACGTCTTCTCCGCGATTATTATTCAGATAGGTATCCCCGTCCGGATATTTAAAACTGGGCTTGTTAAGATTTTTACCGACCAGACCAACCTTCACCCCGTAGTCCGGCTGATGGTAGCGCACCCCCGCGTCAACTCCAAAATCTGCACTCTGTTCGGTATGGTCGTTAATATCAAACTCACAGTCGTCCGCACTGAACTCGCAGGAATTCCCACCCACCTGACCAACGATCATTTTCAAATTTACACCATAATAAAAATCGCCAAGCCCGGTCCGGAAAAAGGGCTCGGGGGCTGCATAGGAAAAGGTGGCTTCATTCAGAACCAGCCCTTCAGCAACTACCCGGCCGTCTTCGCTGCTGGTTCCATCATCTGCCAGCGTCGAAAGAGAGGCCCCGCCACCCTGGATCTCGTTTGCCAGGCCAATAATATCCCCCATAAAATTATCGGAGAATGTTTCCAGGTTCTCAGCCGATACTTCATATTCACCGGCCGTTCCCTCGGAGTCTGCTTTTTCCGCCCGGTAAGCTATTTCCTGAGCGATAGAATCCGATGTAACGTCATCCGAACTGCAGTTAAATATTTCACAGACGCTACCTTTTCCCTCTTCATCCAGGGCAGTTTCTATATCATTTTTGATACTGTCCGCTGCATCCTTGTAATCATCCGACAGCTCTGTATCCGACCAATCAATTGCTGACAGATCAGGGGTCTCAGAATCCGATAAAGAACTGATCAACCTGGCCATTTCTTGACTGTCCGCATTATCGCCCACGGCAATTTTGAAAAAAGACTGCCCGTCTCCTTCCCAGAAGGCTGTCCCCTCCACGCGGGTGTTAAAACCAAACGCCCAGTTGTCCCAGCTGGCGTTAACTCCGGCTCCCCCGTCAACAAGACCGGCATCCTCGCCCTCAATAATTCGATTTATTTCATCTGAATTTTCAAGCACCGCCCCAAAATACTCATCCTGGCCGTATTCATCACCGTCGTATTTGTCCATGATGTCAATCATGCTGTCGATATCTTCGCCAAAACTGCGAGTGGTTTCATATTTTAAGTCACCGTAAAATCCCCCCTGAACTCCCGAACGATCACTCAGGTTGGCCGGGTTCCAGCTGGGAGCCAGGTGGTCGTTTATGCTGGCCACTCCCGCTCCTCCCATCCCGTAGCCCACGGGTCCATATCCTTCTGATCCAGCAGCCATTGAAACTGAAAATAACAAAATTAAGGAAAGTGAAAACAAAAAAGTAAACAACCGGTTAAAATGCACAAAAATTTTCACCAAAATCAACCCCTGATAAGTTTTAGGACCCCTGACTTGATTGTTCAATTAGCTTTGACTCTTAATCTAATATTTTTTCAACAGTAAATCAACCTTCATCTTTACTATTAATAAGTTTTCTATAGTGAAATAATTCCGGCGCTTCAACTTGCCCGGGTCGTAAGCCAAAATAGCAACCGATACAATGGAAGGTATATAAATTTTCTCCTTGCCAGGAAAACTTAAAAGTTATACCGTTTACTGGAGATTTAAAAAATATAGCTTATTATTTCAAAGGAGGTAATTTAATGGAATATAAAGAAATCAAGACTGAGAATGCACCACCAGCGGTGGGAGCCTACAGCCAGGGAAAAGTAACTGAAAACCTGATTTTTACTTCCGGGCAAATTGGCCTGGATCCGGCAACCAAGCGACCCGTTCGCGAAAACATTGAAGCAGAAGCTCGCCGGGCCCTGCAAAATTTAATCGCAGTTGTCGAGGCCGGCGGCGGAGATAAGAAATCAATTATAAAGACTACTGTCTACCTGGTGGATATGGACAACTACCAGCTGATCAACCGAGTTTACGAGACTTTCTTTGGCCATTCACTGCCCGCTCGTTCGGTAGTGGAAGTAAACGAACTGCCCAAAGATATGAACATTGAAATTGAAGCGATCGCAGTAAAAAATTAAATGACTGGCACCTAAATTTCCAGCTTTAATCTCCGGGGGTCAAAAAATCTACTTCAAGAAGTTCTACTGCTTCCCGGAGTCGGGTCATCCAGTCGCCGTAGACCATAATCCAGTGAAATCCCTGGAAATTATCGTAAAGGAACCGTCCATCGGGGATTTCAGCTTCCACCTGACTGATACAGACGTGATAATCGGTGTTCTGGGTTATTCGGCCGGGGGAGGCAATCATAGTCGAAAGATCATGGGAAAAACCGGCCAGGGTTATTTTCTGGTCGGCCTTCATTTTCACAGAAGGTGCCAGCCCCAGCCGCGTCTCATGGTGGACCGAGGCTTCATACTCCTCAGATTCTTCCTCATAACCAGCCAACTTTGTCGGGGCCGTGCAGTGGGCAAGGAGAATTTTATCTTCGTCAGGAACAATGACTGGATCGTTTAAAAAAGTTGCTCTATCGGCTATTGTGCGCATCAAAATAGAAGTAAAAGTCTGAGGAATATCTGCTTCACAGACGGCGGGTATTCCCTCGTCTCTTAGTTTTTTATAAGCCAGGCAGGGGGTAGTCTTTACCTGCATAAGATTCTCTGAAAGACAATTTATAGTCACCGCGTTATAATTATTTTTCTCCATTATATCCTTCAGGGTTACATAAACTCGGGCCGAGCGCAGGCCTTTTTCTTCATCCCGGGCCGCTTCATCAACTGCACAGGCTTCTTCCAGAAACTCGTTCCTGATTTCATGCAACCGGGCATCGTCCAGGTCAACTCGTTCCAGCAGCTCATCAAATTTATCAAACGACATAAACTCCACTTTAGTTCCAAACTTACTGGTCCACAGTCGGGCAACCCTCTGGCCACCAAAGTAATCGTTGGGTTCACCGACACAGAGAACCCTGCTGGTTTCCAGGACATTTTTAGCCCGGTAGGCCTCGATAATATCAACAAGGCGGTCAAAATCGTTAAGGACATGGTGAACATTAGTGAAATCTTTTAGAGCATCCTGATCATACCACTGCTGGTAAAGAACATGACCGTAAAGCTCATCTTCCTCTTTACGAATCTTGGTTACCCAGACGGTGGGCACTCCGTAACTCATCAGGGCCCTCCGGGCCAGACGTCCGGTCCCGGAGACTCCATAAACAAGCAGCAGATCAACATCAGAATATTTAGGGGATAGATCAAGAACATCAGTTACACTTCTTATTGTATCCCCGCCAAAAGTCTCATACCCCAGTTCATCCAACCTGGCTATATCTTCCTCTTCAATGCGAGAATGTTCTTCGTCCACATCCGTTCTATCAGCCATAAGCCCCCACTGATCCACGTAAGGGGGATTAGGAGTGGGCGGTTCTCCCAGAACCATCCAGCCTATTTTCATAAGCTCCCCGCTCACTCAATAATACAAATGAGCGGTTTTCACCTCCGCCGGGGAAGTTAATGA
>JBNJDC010000158.1:0-4074 GCA_051744565.1 bacterium | reverse complement strand
CACACAGGGCATATTTAGGTGGTAATTAACCGTTGTTCCCTCTTTTTCATCCCGGACAATGTCCTGGTTTTTAAGCACCGAGAGATGACGGGACATGGTCGAAATATCACATTCAACTTCCTCAGCCAACCAGCCAACACTGCGCGGTTTTTCCTTCAATTTATCAACAACAAAAAGCCGGGTTGGATGGGCAAGAGCTTTCAAAATATTTGCCCGGTCTTCCCACATTTTTAAATCCTCCATTATTCTCACCTCTTATTTGTATATTTTACAAAATAACAAAATATGAGTCAAATAATTATTCCCCGGGGGGCTGAATAAAAAGTTATCACCCTGTCAGGGACTTGTATCGGCGGAAGAATCCATTATCTTTTGATCTGTCGGTGTTGGCTGAATATTTTTTTTACGGTTTCCCGGAGCAGCCACAAAGCCCAGGGAAAAGGTCCGGTAAATCCGTTTCTGTTTGTCCAGGCCGATGATCATCAGTTGATTCCAGGTACTCAAACTGGCCCCGGGGATTGAAAACTGCCAGATATTTTCCTCACCGGTTGATTGGAAATGATCTGTTAATTTTTCACCATTAAGAAAAATATGAAGGTGGTTTGTATCAATTCTATTAAGCCGGGCAAACTCAAAAGTAATCGCGTCTGTGTCCACAGAAAGATGAGAACCGTCCGCAATCGAAGGTTTGGCTCTCAACCGCCCCCGATGTAAAATACTTTTGAATCGTTTCATGTCGGTGTGCCGATCAATCATATACCGCCGAAACGGCGGCGAACTGTTCCGGGCATTGACCACTCCCGGGAGCGTAGAAAATATCAAGCGGGGCCGGGAATCAATATTATTCAGCTTCGCCATAATCTCCCGGTCATAATTTCCATAAGTAAGAGCCAGTGTTAGCGGATATTCGCCCGTATGTTTCCTGATCTTTCGGCGGGCTTCAACTATCTCCCGGCGCAGGGCCCGCGTATCTCCCCCGGTTCGCAGGAGAGAATGATGACTGTAGCTATGATTCCCAAAGTGAATAAGAGGATTTTCGGCCATCTCCGTAACTGTATCCCAGTTAATATATGCACTGAAATTTTCGTCCTGGGCCCGCGGATAAATATTTATTACGGCCGGGATGCCGTGCTTCTCCAAAAAGGGATAGGCGTTGTAAAAGACCGAGTTATAACCATCGTCAATCATAATTAAAACTGATTTCTCTGGAAACGACCGGCCCGATTGAATATGATGATAAACCTGTTCAATCGTGAGAAACTGGAAATTGTTATCCATCAGGTATTCCATCTGTTGCTTAAACGCCGGCATCGGGGTAGAAATCCAGGAACCGGTATCAAATCGATGGTAGGTAAGAACGCGGAGAACACCGGTATCCATCGCCCTTGCGGGAAAAGGAACCAAGGCGATTACAAAAAATAACAGCGTAAAGAAAATACCCGCTATGTTTCTTTTTTTAAAGTTCACCAGCCTAACACCTTCCTCACTGAAATTATAAAGGGTCAGACATTACGATTTACGTTTTTTGAATCCGTACCCAATCATCCCATTCTGTTTTAATTGATAGATGTTTTTCACATACTCTTTTTATCATTCTTGATATCGTGGGGTTGGAAACACCTAATTTATCGGCAATTTCTCTGGTTGGTTTATGTCCATATCTTCGGGCTGCATACGCTAATCCCGCCCGAACTCGGGATATTTGCCTTTCCTTTGTGGGAGATAGGATTGTTTCGGCTCCATATCCAAACAATTCCTCCGCTCCCTCTGACAATTTTTCCCAGGACAGGGGACTTTCTTTACGTGGTTTACTTCTTACTTTTTTCTTTCTAATTTGCATATATTTGCCCACATATTGATCGGATGCAATAAAATACTGATCGCGCTCCAGGCGCCTGGGAAGTTTATCCGGACTGGCCATCTTCTGCATTTTTAGAGCCAGATCTTCCCCCAACGTTTCCCTCGGAATATTTAACATCTCCAGAGCTTCCTCCCAGTCAATCCACCCATAATTATCATTCACACCACTATACCAACCGGCGGTAGAACCAGGATCTTCCAGTGCCGTTTTATAATCCCCCGCTTTTACCCCCTGGTTCTGGACATAATGCCAGACCATTTGAAAGTAGCTTTCCGCTTCAACAATTGAGCTAAAATATCTGCTGTCATAAAGCGTTCCCGTTCGTCTATATATTTTGTTATACCACATCGTATACCGGGATTTTACGGTCTGAAAAAAACGAGCCATGGCAATCCCCACCCGACGTACAAACGCATGCCAGTGGTTATTCATAAAGCCAAACGCATAAATTCTCAAATCATGGAACTGACGTGTTTCTTGAATAATACAAAGAAATTTGTCCCTTTTTTGGGGCGAGTCAAATATTGGCAGGCCATCAACTCCACGCACAACAACGTGATGACAAGTATTAACATAATCCGGCCGCAGCGGTCTTACCATTGATATCACCCGCCCCCGAATTTACCATAACTCCTCAAAAACGTAAATCGTAATGTCTGACCCTAATTAATAAACTCGCGGGCGTCGTCTAGAATTGTGTAGATAACAGGGACTACAACCATTGTCAGGAAGGTACCGATCAGCATGCCAAAACCGGCGACAATGGCCAGGGGGCTCAGTCTTTCCAGGCCCACGGCCAGCTCCAGGGCCAGCGGAGAAAGACCAACCACGGTGGAAAAAGTCGTCATCAGAATGGGCCGCAGGCGAATCCTGATAGAATCTATTATCGCCTTGTATCTTGTTTTCCCCTGGTGGCGGGCCCGTTTTATAAAATCAAGGAGCATAATACTGTCGTTAACCTTGGTCCCGCCGACAAATATGATCCCCATGATTGCCGGCATACACATCGGTTTGTCCATTATCAGCATCCCCCACATCCCGCCGGCAATTGCCAGGGGGATAATTGCCATGATAGCTATCGGCTCCAGGAAAGAATTGAACATCGACACCAGGAGTCCATACAACAAAACCAGGCCGATCACCAGTGCCCAGACCAGCCGTTTCTGAGTTTTTCTCATGTCCGTCATCGTCCCGCCGACGTCAAGTTCATATCCAGCCGGAAGCTTTAAATCCTCGAGTATTTCCCCGGCATCGGCAGTTACGTGACCGATCGTCCGGATCCTGTTAACCCCGGTAATATTAATCGTCCGCTGGAGATTCTCCCGGGAAATATAGGGAACATTTTTAACTTTTTTCATATCTGCCACCGTGCGCAGGGGAACCAGCCCCGAGCGGGAAGTAATATATATATCCTCCAGCTGGTCAGCATTGGTAAGAAATTTATCCATGTACTCAACTTGCAGGGGAATGTCCTTGAACCTCTCCAGGCTCATTTTGCCGGCCACCTCGCCGCCGACGGCCACCCGGGCCTGGTCGGCGGCGCTGCCCGTTGATACTCCAAATAGCCGGGCCACCTCCGGATCAACATTTATCCGAAAATCTCTACTGTCAAAATACCAACTTCTATTAATATCCGCCAGTCCTTTAACAGCCTGCAGCTTATTTATCACCCGGTCTGCAAGCCCGGATAGGATTTTCAGGTCCGGTCCCCTGATTTCCACATCGAGAGGCGCCCGGATGGTGGCCATGGGCGTGGCCCCGAAGGCACTGACCTCAAGAAACTTTATCCCCGGGATTTTTCGAATCTGGCGGCGAAAATTCTCCTGTATCTGCCAGGTGGTTTCCCCCCGGCGGGTGGGATTAACAATCTCAACGGTCAGCATCGCCGATTGTGCGGTTGCCCCGCCGGAACCAAAACTAATTGCTCCCGGCTCAGAACCTACAACGCTGGAAACCCGCTGGATATCATCACGTTTATAAATCACCCTCTCCACCGCTTCCAGGGTCTCCTCTACCCGTCCCGGGGAAAAATAGGCCGGAGTTTCAAACTTCACTTTAATAGTTCCGGTGTCCATGGGAGGCATCAGTTCATTTCCCAGGATAGGAGGGATAAGACGCATGGTGAGAACAAATAAAACAAGTAACAAAATTACACTGGCAGTCCTCCAGTTCAAACAGATCTTCACCAGGCTTACATAAAATTTTTCCAGCAG
>JBNJDC010000157.1:0-4085 GCA_051744565.1 bacterium | reverse complement strand
TGTAATCGCCAGCCCGGCTGGATATTAGCTTCTGTTGCCGGTGAGTTTTCATAAACTGACCCCACAAGAACTCCTTCTGTCTCCGGGGAATCCTGCAGCGATTGCAGGCCCAGGCCAAACCAGCTTCTTTGCACCTCTCCCGCCGACCGTAAAGAATCCACGACCTTTTTTACCAGATTTATAGGAATTGCAAATCCCAACCCCCCGCTGCCCCCCAGCTGATTTATCCCGATCACTTCTCCCTCGCCGTTAACCAGCGGCCCCCCCGAATTTCCCGGATGAATGCTTGCGTCATGTTGAATCCAGCTAGTGAAAACTCCGGTTCGGAGGCCTTTATCAAGTTTTATCCCCGGGCCGGCGTCCCGTGAAAAAGTGCGAGCCGTATTAGATATTATTCCCCCGGTAACCGAGCGTGCAAGAGCGTAAGGACTGCCCAGGGCATAAACCCTTTCCCCTACCTGCAGGGCATCGGAATTACCGGTGGAAGCCGGCTGATAATTTTTGGTGCCTTCCAGTTTCAACAAAACTATATCAGTGAGCGGATCACTTCCCACGACTTTGGCCTCCACCTGGCTCCTGTCCGCCAGGGTAACCCGGACATGCTTCGCCTGCCGAATCACATGATAATTGGTTACCGCATAGCCGGCCGAATCGATGATGACTCCTGAACCGCTGTGTTTATTGCGATCAACCTGCCCGTCATGGTGGCGATTATGAACAGCTGTAATGTGAATTACCGACTCATACACGGGTTCAACCATCTCTTCCACGTCTGACTGCACCCGGGCGTTAAGCGTAACCGGCCATAAAAATAATAAGAAAACCAGAGATAAAACCTGACCCCGTCTGAAATTCACCGCTCAAACCTCCAGATATAGCTAAAAATACTGACCAGTTTTAAAGTTTAACTATCAGGGTAACAGACTACAATTATTTTTTGCCTCCCCGGATCAACAGTAAACAAAAAATCAACAAGAAAACTGCCGTATTTCCAGACGATAAATTTTTTAACCTTTATCCAATAATATGATCATACACTCTGTCATTACCAGGGGGAAACCCGGTCAAGCCGGCCGATGACGGAACCCTGGAAGGCTCTGGATCGCGGGCGAATTTAATTGCGGATAAAATTTGCTTCGCCAGGCTAAATGGCTTATACTTAATATTAGAGTCAAGGGACAAAAATACCAGGGAGGGATTGCCAATGGCTATCCAGGGAGTAGGAGCGGCCACAAACGCTAACATGGTCAAACAGAGCGGCCACACCGGCCTGCAGATCAAAATACTGACCGATTCCATGGACCAGAAAGAACAGCAGGTCATGAAACTTATTGAAAGTTCCGCAAACGTCGGCCAGAACGTAGACACCAGGCGATAAAAAAACACATCCCATTTATAATTTCTTTTTTATTTATTATTCGCCCTGGTTTTTACTTTAAAATTCTACTTTCAGTCCCGGTTATGTTTCATTGAATTCCTATTTACCAGTTCCGAAAGTTTAACTTTTTCTACTTTTCTCTTATTCCCCTCTGAATTATTCATCCAGTTCATATCCAAAAAATTTATCCCCGGCTTGCGGTATATATAAATATGGTGGGGCAAAAACAGGAGGGAAATCAGGATGAACAAAATGACCGTTTCCGGTTAAATATTTCTTCCAGAGGAGCTCTCCCGTTTCAGCATCCTGGTAAATAAGCGTGAGCTTGCCCCGGCTGTTCCAGGGCGCTACTCTTATTACGTAATTTTTTGTGATCAGCGGCTGGCCGCCCTTCGGAGATTTTTTCACTTCATCATCGCGCCACAACAACCGGCCTGAGTACAAATCATAAACCAGCATTTCATTCGGTCCACTATTTATTTTTGCTGAAACAAAAAGGCGGTTCCCCCGGAACTGTAAGTTAACTCCATTCACATTGCGCGGTAACATCAGCTCAATACCTTTTTGCCCTGTTTGCGGTCGAAATTCTCGAATTAAACCCCGGCCGCGCCGATTGCGAGCAAAATAAAATAGTTTGCCGCCCCCGAAAGCAACTGCCTCACCAGAGGTAGATTCTGTCGCCGGGCCGCCGGAGAATCGAAACTTATTTTTATCAGTTTCGAGCACCCGAAAATGGAGCGTATCCGCTCCAGTGGCAACAACAAGGCGCTGATTATTTGTGTGGGCAATATATTGATAATCGGCCCGGGGAAAATTATTTCGAACGCGGTTTCCCGCAAAATCGTATTCGACAAGCGAACCGTTCTCAAACACCGCGTAAAAACCGTCAAATTTAGCGTTGAAAGCAAGTCCTTCAAGCGGACTGGCGGAACGGATACTCCAGATAGAAGTACCAGTTTCACGATCAAGAGCAATTATTTTCTCAGGCCCGGGAAGCAGCAGAAGATTCGGAGTTAGAAGCGGCGGATGAATTAGCCGGTTCTCAAGTTGACGTTTCCAGATCCGCTTGAGACCTTGGCCCCCGCGAAGCGGTTGAAAATGCCCCCGGCGCTGCCGGTCACCACGAAAATAAGCCATTTCAGCCGGGCGCGGCAGCACTGAAAAAGCTTTTATTTGTCCATCTTCGGGGACAAACAGCTGCCGGCCGTCAGCAACCGGTTTCAAACGAGGATTAATATTTTTATACTCCCCGAGGCTGTCCATGGGGCGCCCCGGATCAATATGGCTCAAAAATTCCGGCGACTGTTGTCCCGCATAACCAGGCCGTTCAATTCGCTGTTTAAAAGCGACTGCACCTTCCTCCCCCGCCCCAACGAGTAATTGATCCCGCTTTTTACCTGAGATAAGCCCGGTTATCCTTGGCCCGGCTGAGGTCCTCAACACTTCCCTCCCCGAGCGGGGCTCAAGACCAATCAGTTCTCCGCCGGCGGTTCCAACCCAGGCCAGATCACCGGCCACCAACGGTCCACCCTTTATGGCGCTTCCCGTGTTCTTTTCCCAGATGGATTTGCCCGTTGCTTGATCAACGGCATATACATATCCCGCCCAATCTCCATAAATTATTTTTTCCCCGCTAAGCACCGGTAAACCGTGAACTCCAAAATTTCGGTGCTTCCACTCAATTTTACGGCTGCTTTTTGAAAAAGAATACAGATATTTACGTCCACAAATATATATTTTATTTCCAATTTCCCGGACATCATAAAAATGATCGTTCAGAGCCCGCGCCCACCTCCGGGAGCCATCCGCCGGATCAATCAAGCGGAGTGTTCCGCTCCCGGTTGCAAGAAACAGTTCACTATCACTTTGAACCAGGGCCCGGGGCAACTCGTAATCGCGCCGGGTCCAGATTTTCTTTCCGTCCTTGAATCGCAAAGCGGTCAATCCACCCCGGTCTTGCGGTATAATAACCCGGTCCTTCCAGAAAACCGGGCGCCTCTCCAGCGGTTCAGACAGACGCACTGACCAGAGCCGGTCACCGCTGTGCCAGTCAAACAGGTGTACCCGTCGATCATAAGTCCCCACCAGCAACCTGCTGTCTTCAAGGACCAGCCGGCTTATTTGCCCATATTTTGATTCAAACCGCCACAGAAGTTTCCCGTCGTATTCATCCACAACTGAGAGTTGCCCGTCGGCGGCATAGGCCAATTGACCGTTTCCCCGGACCAGATGGCGAACCGGGCTCTCACCGCCGGCTACCGGCCGTTTTTTTTCAAGCCGGCGCAGCCAATATTTAAAAACGTGCAGGGCCCCACCCTTTTTTTCATTTGAACCAAGATAAATTTTTCCGTTTTTTGCTGCCGGAGTGCTGTGAACATTGAAACCTACTTCAGTTTCTCCCAGCTGATCTCCGCTGGACGGATCAAAAGCGTATAAATATCCCGGTGGACCGCCCGGGCCACGATTGCCGCTGTTGGACCAAAAAAGCAGATTGTTTGCCAGGACCGGCGAGCTTATCCAGGAGTTGTTGTAATTATGCTGCCAGTGGTGTTTTCCTGTCTTTGCAGCAACTCCCTGCACCTTACCGTGGCTGTTAGCGTAATAAATTTTTCCGTTCCACCCCAGCGCCGAAGTGAAAACACCGGCCGGCGTCATTCGATCGCCATATTTATTCTGCCACAGTATTTTACCCGTTCTTGCGTCTAAT
>JBNJDC010000156.1:0-4118 GCA_051744565.1 bacterium | reverse complement strand
CTGCCGGTGAAATCGGAATAAAAGACCCCGACCGAACAGACCTGGACCAGGCCATCCAGGACCTTGCAGAGACCCGAAAGAACATAGTAGATTCTTAATTTTATCCAGGAGTGATTATCTGAATCCCAGGGAGTCGGTTCAATTGGTTTCATTGATTTTTAACCTCAATATCTTGAGAGATTAGGTACTAGAGTAAAACTAGAATATCCAGCCGATGAATATTGATTATAGATTGTATTGGTTTAGGACCTAAGGAACTTGTGAATTGGAATTAGCTTTAAATCTATATTCTCCTGCAGATAAACGCGGCGGGCGGATTCGCCACAGCTTCCCTTCCGGTATTTTTCTACTTTTGCCCCAATAAATTGGACTGTGATTTAAAGATATTATCTATCAGTCCGGGATAATTTCGTCGGGAACGAAAGAAGGTTTTTGATAAGGCAAATCATGTTTCTCGGAGATAAGATTTGCAGAAATTCTCCCCGATTCATAAATAGTTGGCAGACCGCTGCCCGGGTGAGTGCCGCCGCCTGTAAGGTAGAGGTTATTTAAATCCTCGAATTTGTTGTGGGGCCTGAAGTAGAGCATCTGCAGAAAATTATGGGCAAGGTTAAACTCAGCCCCGATGTAGACGTTGTAGTCCCCTTCCCACTCGTCGGGAGTTATTGATTTTTCAACTTCAATATGTCTTTCCAGGTCCTCAATCTCCGTCTTTTCATTTATTTTTTCAATAACCTTGTTCCGAAAAGATTCCCTCTTTTCCTCCCAGTCCAGACCGCTGGTATTGTTGGGGACGGGAACAAGCACGTAGAAAGTTGATTTGCCCGCCGGAGCCAGCGTGGGATCTGTTTTTGAAGCATTCTGAATGTAAAAGGAAAAATCGTCAGTCATCCGGTGATGGGTAAACATCTCCTCGACGTTATTTTTATAATCATCGGCAAAAATTATATTATGATGCTGAAGGTCTTCAAATTTTCGATCCAACCCCAGGTATAACATGAAGGTCCCGCAGGAGAATTTTTTCTTCTTCAATTTATCAGGTGTCCACTTCTTAAGTTGCGCCGCCGGGAGCAGATTATCTATGGTGTAGCCAAAATCGGCGTTAACTATGACCTCGTCGGCAAATACTTCTTCGCCGTCAGCAAGGCGCACGCCCTCGACATTTTTCCCCTCGCAGATTACTTCCTGCACTTCAGAATTATAATTTACAGTCCCCCCCTCCTCTTCAACAATATCGGCCATTGCCTCGGAAATCTGATTTAAACCGCCGATAACATGATAAATACCAAACTCATATTCCATATAGGAGAGCATGGTAAACAGGGCCGGACACTCCCAGGGAGACATGCCCAGGTATTTGGACTGGAATGTAAAAGCAAGCTTGAGCGCCTCGTCATCAAAATATCTGCCCAGGTTGGAAAAAAGAGACCGGCCCAGAGAAAGATAGGGCGCTGCTTTAAGAAAAATCGGGTCAAGAAAGGCCTTCAAAGATGAGTATTCCTTCTGCAGGCAGGGCATAAGCCGCCGGAAACGGGCCTTTTCCTTCTCCATGAACTTGTCAAATCCCGCCCCGTTGCCGGGGAAAGTTTCCTCAATTCGAGCTCGCATCTTCTCCCGGTCAGTCGTGGGAATCAGGCGTTTATTCGGGAACTGAAGCCGGTAGAGGGGGTCTAATTTTTTAAATTCAAGGTAATCCGTGGAATCCCGACCAGTTTCCTCAAACATTTTGTCCAGGATATATTTCAGCATTAAAAAAGTCGGGCCAGTATCAAATTTAAACTCCCCCAGTTCCAGTCCCCGGTTTCGTCCTCCCGGTTTAGACTCCTTCTCATAAAACTCTACATCGGCGCCCCTATGGGCTAGAATCATCCCGGCTGTTAATCCGCCGGGGCCGGCGCCAACAATAATAACTTTCTTTTGCTTAGGGCTCATAAATATCTCCCTTTTAATAAAAGTATTTTAAATAACCAATTATTTTATCAAACCATTCTTCATAGGGTGGATATCGAAACTGCCAGTCGGGGAACAATCCCCGCTCCAGAAAAGCTTTCTCGGTTGAAAAGGCCGTAAACGAATTTTCACCCCGGTAGCGGCCCATGCCACTGGTCCCAACACCGCCAAAGGGCAGATAATTTGAGGCGGCCTGAAGCAAAACTTCATTTACAGTTAAAGAGCCGGACCGGATGGACTCGCGCACCTGCCGGATGTTTTCTTCCCGGGAAGAAAACATATACACGGCAAGCGGATCGGTATTTTTTCTCACCCGACCAATCGCCGCCTCCAACTCGCCAAATCCAACTACCGGCAGCAGGGGGCCAAAAATCTCCTCGTTCATAATACTGGCCTCCGGATCCGGCTCCGGAACAACGGTCGGGGCAATATAAAGCTCATCCCGGTTAGCTTCAACCGTGGCTTCTGTTTCCACAAGATCCATAATTCGGTCAAAATGCCGACCGTTTATTATCCGGCTGTAATCGAGGCTTTCGGCGGGCTCCTCCCCGTAAAATTCGCGGATATTTTCTTCTATGGCCTCGATAAGCTCCTGTTTTACAGATTTTTGGGCCAGCACATAATCGGGTGCAATACAGGTCTGACCGGCGTTGAAAAATTTTCCCCAGGTTATTTTGCGGGCCGCTTTTTCAACATCCGCATCTCGAGCAACTATACAGGGGGACTTGCCCCCCAGTTCAAGAACAACCGGAGTCAGCGTTTCCGCTGCCTTCTTCATTACAATCCGGCCTATTTTTTCACTGCCGGTGAAAAATATAAGATCAAAATCCTCTTCCAGGAGCTGCTGGGCTTTGTCGGGGCCGCCCCGGGCGACAGCTATGTAACTGCTATCAAAATTATTTTCAATCAGCTCCGCAATAACCGCCGACGTATTTTTAGAAATTTCCGAGGGCTTTACCACCGCACAGTTGCCGGCAGCTATTGCGCCGGCAAGCGGACTGACGAGCAGTTGAAACGGATAATTCCAGGGAGCCATAATTAATACAGAACCATAAGGCTCACGGTAAACTTTACTGTGGCCGGGCTGCAAGATCCAGGGTGTTTTCTTTTTATTCGGCCGGGCCCACTTTTTAGTCTTGTTTATAAAAAGATCTATCTCTTTTAGAACCGGAATTATCTCACTGGTTTGAATTTCAATTTCAGGCCGGCGCAGATCACTGTTGATTGCCTGAATTATTTCCGCTGTATTTTCTTTTATGGCAGCTTTTAACTTCTTTAGCCGGTCTATTCTGAATGAAACTTCCCGCGGCTGACCGGCGCGAAAAAACTCCTCCTGCTTTTTACACAGCCCTTTAACCATACTTGCGCCTGATTTCTTCGGCTGCCCTCTGGCCGGAGAGGACAACCATCGGCATCCCCCCGCCGGGGTTAACACTGCCCCCAACAAAATACAGGTTATTGTAGCGGTCACTCTCTTTGGGCGCTTTAAAACCAAGATTTTTAGTTTTATCCGAAACTACTCCGTAGATTGCCCCACCGTTTGAATAATACATTTCCCGGATGTCTTCGGGCGTCCATGTATCTTCCACAACGGTGTTTTCTCGCAGTCCTTCAAGACCCATTCGTTCAAGTTTATCGAGTACCCTGCCCTCCAGTTTTTTGTATTCTTCCTCTGTAAACGAATTGTCCTGGAGGTGGGGAATATGGGGAAGAACTTTTATATTATCACAGCCCGCCGGGGCAACGGCAGGGTTGGTGCGGGAGGGAGCAACCAGGTATATTGTCGGATCCTCCGGCAGAACTTTTTTTCTAAATACCTGCTCAAAATGTTTCTCCGGGTCCCGGGAAAAGAAAAAATTGTGGTGAGCCAGCTGCTCGAATTGTTTTTCAACTCCCAGGTGGAGGACCAGGCCCGAACAGGCCGGCTCAAACTTTTCGTATTTTTGCATAAATTTATCATCTTCCCCCGTTAGTTCTCTATAGGTGGGAATTACCTCCATGTTACTCACATAAACATCCGCTTCCACAGTCTCGCCCCCATCGATCCGGGCAGAGTTTACTTCCCCGTTTTCGTGGTTCAGTCCCTTTATTTCGCTGTCCAGGTGGACCTCTATCTCCAGCTCTTCCATTAATTTTTCCAGGGCCCGCGCCAGGTTGTACATTCCACC
>JBNJDC010000155.1:0-4120 GCA_051744565.1 bacterium | reverse complement strand
GCCTTAAAAATCGCCAGGTGGTTGGTTTGATTTCCCCAGCCGGTGTAGGTTAAATTAGCCGAACCGGTTATGAGCTCCACTTCTTCTCCGCTTTGGATAATGTACATTTTGGAGTGGACGGTTTTGCGGGGACAGGTATAAATCAGCAGCTTTTCTTCATTTTTTAATTTTTCCAGCCGGTCAACCAGTTCACTGTCCTCGTCGCGAAGCCGTTCGCGGTAATCTTTGACGTCACCAACCACGACTTCCAGTCTTTCGAGTTCATAATCTTCGAAAAACTCAAGCAGAAGACCGGGTGAATCACAGAAAGTAATTGCCTGCAGGTGGGTGGCTTCCTTGAAATGATTTTCAAACGATTGCCAGCTTTTGACCACTTCCAGCGAAATATCGGCAGGTTTATCAAACAAAAATTCCTGGGAAGACATAATTAGTTACTCCGGGTGAAATTAAGGTATTTCATTTAATTCGCCCGCCTGTTTGATTGCGTAGCGGGTGGCCAGCGGACCAAAAATCTCAGTTATAGCCGCGGTTACAAGGAGGGTGTTAAAAATTAAAAGTCCAACGTCGGGAGTGGAAGCCAGTTCTCGTTGAACTATATAAGCCAGGGCGATAGCCACCCCGCTCTGAGGAAAAAGGCCCAGGCCAATATAGTTTCTTATAGTATCTGATGAGCCACTGAGCAGAGCTCCCAGGTATGACCCCCCGTATTTACCAATTACCCGGGCAAGAAGATAGGCGCCGGCAACAAAAAGGAAAGTTTTTGAAAAGACGCCGCCAAATCTTATTTCGGTTCCCGCCAGGATAAAAAACAGGGCGTATAGTGGTGTGGTCATCGTATCTACGTATTTTTGTATCCCGGGATTGCGGCGGGGAAAATTTCTAAAGGCAAATCCGACGCTCATATTGGTAAGTAGCGGAGAAAGATTGAAAAAGAGAGCAACAGCGGAACTGCCAATCAGTGTGGAAACCAGGGCCATTATTTTCTTTGATTTATTTTCAATTTCAACAATATATCGTTGAGAAATATAACCGAGGATTAAACCAAGGGCAATGGAAAGGGTAATTTCAATCATTGGATGAACAATTGCCGTTTCAAAAGAATAGCTACGATCCCCAAAATGCAACATGAGGGCCAGGGGTTTTGTCAAACTAAAAATTAACAGAGCCAGGGCGTCATCAATCCCCACCACGGCCATTATCATTGAGGTCAGCGGTCCTTCTGCGTTATATTCCTCCAGGACCATCACAGTGGCCGCGGGGGCGGTGGCTGAAGCAATCGCTCCCAGCAAAAGAGCAATATAAAGGGGTTGACCAACCAGCCAGACAGCAAGAACAACTAAACCGTAAGCCGCTAATCCCTGGATGATAGTAATTGCAGCTATACTTTTCCCCAGCCGGCGGATCATCCGGATGGATAATTCACTGCCGATGGTAAAAGCAATGAAAGTCAGGGCAATATTGGGGATGTAGTTGAGGGCGCTGATCGAAAATTCATACCACTCAATTTGCAAGGTGCTTACCGGGAGAAGGCCAACAATATCCGGGCTGAGTATTATTCCCAGGAACACGTAACCGACAACAATTGGGATTTTGAACTTTTTGCTAATAATTATGGTTATTAAGGCCAGAAAAGCCATGGCCCCGATAAGGTACAGTTCTTTGTCGGCAACCTGGTTAACCATGAACCATTCATGGAAACGTGTGAGTTGATTTATAGTTGCTGAATCCATTGGTTCAGTCTTCTTCTAACTGCTGGGTGGGTTCGTCAAGAAGATACAGAAGCAGATCCGCCCGGGAAACATAACCGCGCAGGTCACCATGATCGTTGGTGACAAAGATGTATGATTCTTCATTTTTTAACATCTGTTTGACTACTTCCTTCATTTTGTTGTTTTCCTGGACGGTGGCGGCGGTTTTAGTCATATATTCTGAAACCTTATGATCCTTAATCCTCTCCAGGTTTTCCCCGGCGTGATTTATTTCGTGAAACAACCGGTGGGAATCAACAAAACCGTATTCTTCGGGGAGCACGTTTTTAAGAATTTTTTCGCTGTAGAGGGTGCCAAGAAAATGGTTGGTATGATCCACCACCGGTAGGATGGCAGTTTCCCGCAGGCCCATCAGCCTGATTGCATGCTCAAGGGTGTCGTCTTCATGGACGGAATTAAGGGTCCGCATCATGTAATCCTTAACAAGTTGCATGATAATCCTCCGGTGGCTTTAAAGGATGGTTACTCGCTCGAGGTTATCTTCAATTGTTTTTCTATCGTGAAGATAAACCGGTTCTTCCTCGGCAATGGTCAGAGCGGCAGCAGCTCCATACCGGTTGGCTTCCACAAAATCAAACCCGTTCCGGTGGCAGTAATCCCAGAAACCGCTGTCGTAGGCGTCGCCTGCTCCCAGCCAGTTGCGCAGACAAAAATCATGAATGTAAAGGGAATAGTTATTATTTTCCTCAAAAAGTAAAATATCACATTCAAAAGGAAAAATTACGTACTGGGCGCCCGCTTCCACAAGTTTTTGGCCCATGCGCATGGCATCGTCAAAATCTTCTATTTTTTCTCTCATTATTGCCTGTTCATGTTTGAAATAAGGGACAACAACGAAAGGTTCGGCCGGCAGGGCCAGGCTCAGAGCTTTTCCGCTGGCTCGCAGGTAAACCCTTTTATCGTGTCGATTGGCAATTTCAATTAACCGCCGGTAGATATCAAAATCGATTCCCGCCGGAATGGAACCGGCCATGATTATGAGTTCACTGTCCCGGATCGACCTTTCAAAGCGTTTGAGTAGTTCCTGGACATCCTCTTTCGAAACTTTGTAAGTGTAATCGTTAAACTGGGTGTAGCTAACGGGATCTTCCCCGATTACAAAGATATTATTTCGAATTTCATTCCGGGTGGTTACGTAGTTGGTTGTTACTCCCAAATCCTGGACCATTTTTTCAAAAAACAATCCCTGCTGCCCGCCGATAAAACCCAGGTTCTGGACGACGTCGTAGCCCATATTCACCAGGTTAATTGCAGAGATTAAACCTTTGCCCCCGGGGTTGGTCTCCACGTGATCCTGGTTGTAAATATAACGGTTTTCACCCGGTTTGTGAGAACGAACAAAAAATTCTCGGTCGATTGCCGGATTAAGGGTTACGGTAGTAATCATCGAATTTTCTCCCGTTGAAGTTTACAGCACAATTTTTGTGACTGGTATTACAATTTTACATAATTGATCCAGAAATTGAAACTTAATATTTTTAGTTACCAGAACCTTCCAGCAGTTATTACGGTCTCCGGTCCAGAATGTATTTTATAATATTTTGTTTGTATTTTACGCAAATTGACTGCTGGATTACCAGGTTAACTCCGGTAATGATGGACAGGTGGTGGGGATTATAGGGGCAAGTTCAACAATGAAATGGAGTTAATAATCTTTTGGGAAGAAAACAAATTTGATTTGGTGGTTTGGAAATTCTGGATTATTGGCAGAAAATATCATATTATTAATGATTCGCTTCAAAGGTTAAACCGTGTCTATCTAATTAACTATATTTTTTAAGGAGAGTAAAAACGATGGCTAGCAAGCGGCTGACTTTTTTAAGTTTAGCGCTGGTGTTAAGTTTATCGCTACTTGTATCCTGTGGGGAAGAGGTTGAAAATTCTAAAAGTTTACTTCCTGAGCAGTTGACAGGCTCCGAAATCCAGAAGGTTGGTTTTGATATTGATGATACCCTGCTTTTTTCTACTCCTTCCTTTGACGAGGGCTATGAAGCTGATGTGGAACCTTTTAGCGATGAATTCTGGGCGGTTGTAAATGAACATGATGCTGAGGTTAGCTGTCTGAAACCAAAAGTGTATAAGATGGTTCAAAACTATCAGAAACGGGGCGCCGAAGTTTTTGCCATAACAGCCCGCCAGCCGAAAAACGGTAAACATCTTAAAAAATTCATAGAGAAATCATTTGGTATTCCCGCGGAGAACGTGTTTTTTGAGCCTGATAGCAAAACTGAGCGGATAAAATCACTCGAGCTGGACGTATATTTTGGAGACAGCGATTCCGACATAACTGACGGTCGCAAAGCGGGAATTACAGCCGTGAGAATTCAGCGAAGTGATAAATCTAATTATGA
>JBNJDC010000154.1:0-4144 GCA_051744565.1 bacterium | reverse complement strand
TCTCCTGATCGGTCATATACCCGAAATGACTGCAAGAAAAACCATTTTGTCTGTAAACACTGATCAACGCAAGCAAAATTACTCCGGCCACAATCGGACCAGCCATTAAGACAAACACAATTACAACCAGGGGTAAAACCAAAAAATAAAACAATTTTTTTCGGAACATTAAAATTATTAC
This sequence comes from bacterium, assembly GCA_051744565.1. GTDB lineage: Bacteria > T1Sed10-126 > T1Sed10-126 > T1Sed10-126 > T1Sed10-126 > CAZKRS01. The sequence goes on along the minus strand of JBNJDC010000154.1, from coordinate 3,963 downwards.
ACCGTTTTCGAAAATGGGTTCCTGCGAAAATAGAGCTTCACTAAAAACCATGAAACTCTGGTCTGTCGGATCAAACCGGCAATGAAATGAGGTCGATGCCTTCTTTGAATAGGATTCATTTGATCAAAGATCAAAAACCATATAGCTCGTGGGCTTCATCAATCGGCAGTATTTTTGTGACTCGAACCTGATTTTTTTCTTCTAGTATTTCGTAAAAAGCGGTATAAGTTCTACCGATGTGCAGTCGGTAACGCAACTCCCCTCTGATCGGTAGCTTCTCCTTGTCCCCAATTCCCCGTCCCGGGTAGGGATGCTTCAGTTTTTTTAAATTATTCTTACAAATCCGCTGGCTCTTCTGATCCAATTCTCGTACAAATGAAACTGCTTCCCCGGTTAATAAAACCTTATAATTCTTCGACATCTATAAGCTCGTCTTCATCCATCTCTTTAACTTCATCCATTTGCTCAGCCAGTTCCACCTTTTTAGCCTTTTGAATTAACTCCTCAAGTAAATCATCATACGTTTGGCCGGCTTTTTTCATTTTTCCTAATTTTTCCCAGCGTTCTTTCGATACCGGTATCCGTTTATCGACAACCATATTTACCAGCCTCCTCTGTATTTACAATATAACACATATTTACAATATGTGCAATTTTGAGAATATTGTGATAGAACTGTCTTTTAGAAAGTCCAGCCCAGTTTGAATATCGTGAAATCATCCATCTCTTCGGCTTCTTCATCTTCCGGCGTGCCGACAAGAGCACTCAGCGTAACGCCGTAACCTCTGTGTAAAATATCGAGGCCCACCGTTCGATTTTCAAAGTCAAAGCTCTGATCATCAACGTCCGCGGCGCTACTGGTTGATTCCACCCGGATTTTATCGAAACTAACAAAGGGGGTTATATATAAATTTCCAGTACTGATCCCCAGCAGAGCGCCGACCTCTCCCCCCAGCCCGTAATCAGTCTGCAGTCCGCTCGAAGTTTCTCCCTCATGGGTAGAACTGTCCTTGCTGCGGCCAAAATGCAGGCGGGGACCGCCAAAAAGTATAAAATTTACAGAGGAGGCCAGGCGGCGCTGGTATTCAAGGTTTACCCCGGCGGGAATGAAAAAATAATAATCGATCTCATGTTCAACCGGACTGCCGTCCTGCTCGTAAGTCTGCTCCCCGTCCAGGTAATATAAACCGTAATTACCGGTGACAGCCAGCTGATCGGAATGAGCTTCCCGGCGCGTCCGTTCAAAACCGTAGCCCTTCACATTATCGTAGTTGATGTAAATAAATTCATGGCGACCATCAACATCCCCCTCACTAAAGGAAGAAGAAAGTAACGGCGGCGAGGTAATTTTAAAATTTGCTGCCGCCGGCTGACCGCCAGCAACCAGGATCAAGATCACAACAGAAAATATTTTAGTGAATTTCATAACAAATCAGCTCCTTTGAATTATAAATTAGCTCCACCCATAGTTTACAACCCCCGCTATCAAATAGGAAGTAAAATTGACAAAATTTTTGATTATTCACTTTTTTATTCAATTGATATCACTTATAATCTATTCTTATTTATCTGTTAGCCTGCCGGAGAATTTTCAACCATGAAAAAATATTTATTTTTTATTTATGATCAAAAAAAATCACTGGCTTTTGGCTTTTTCTTTGCCCTACTTTCCTGTTTCGGGCAGACCTTCCTTATTTCCCTGTTTAAACCCAATTTCCTTGCCGAATTCAAGCTGACAAATTCCAGTTTTGGACTGATATATTCCCTGGCCACTTTTTCCAGCTCGGTTATCCTTCCCTACCTGGGCAGTTTAATTGATCGTTATTCGCTCAAAAAATTTAGTTTCTATGTCATTATCGGCTTAATTTTAGCCCCGATTATAATCAGCACCAGCGCCAACTTTTACGTCCTGTTTCTGGGATTATTTTTACTTCGGCTCACCGGCCAGGGTTTGAGCGATCACACGGCATACACCTCGATGGCCCGTCATTACAGTCAGAAAAGAGGAATAGCCCTGAGTATTACAAGTATGGGGCGGGCGGTGGGAGAAGGTTTTTTACCCCTGGCTATCACCCAGCTTTTAAATATCGCTCCCTGGCGGCTAACCTGGCTGTTAATAGCCGGAGTGGTTCTCTTTTCCCTCTTCTTTATCCAGCTAATTATAAGGATATCTTCCCTGGACAGCACATCGCCTGAGGATCAGAATCATACAGACAACGATAACCAGGTGAGGAAAAGTAAAGACATAAGTTTTAAAGAAATAATTTTGGACCTAAAATTCTGGCTTTTAGCCCCGGCTGTAACACTCCCCCCATTTTTGGTTACCGGCCTATTTTTATACCAGGTAAATGTGGCCCGTCAACTGAGCTGGTCAATTGAACTGCTGGCGGGGGCATTTACCGTTTATGCCGGATTCAGAGTTTTTTCCGCCCTGGGCAGCGGCCCAATGATTGACCGCTGGTCGGCCCGACGCCTTTTCCCCCTCTATTTACTGCCAATGTCCGGCGGTTTAATTTTTGCTTACTTTCACCCGGGGAGCTGGGCTGCTTTTGCCTACATGAGTTTGCTGGGAGTGACACTCGGGATGGGGAAAAACTTAAAATCCGCACTGTGGGCTGAAATTTACGGGGTGGAATACCTGGGAACCGTCCGTTCCCTTTATGCTTCCCTGGTAATTTTTAGCACCTCGGTCAGCCCTTTCTTGATGGGGTGGCTGCTGGACGCCGGGGTAGCTATCACCACGATTTTAATCGGGAGCCTGACTATAGCCCTGGTGGCAACCATTGGCGCCTTTGTTGGTGTGCAAGTGGACTAAAATTCCTCTGCAAACTCCATAAAGTATATTTTAAAACTCTTGAAGAACGGCAAATAAAAATAGCGCCCATTCAGGGGCTTGATTGGATTCGATTTTTTCCGGGCTTACGCCCTGCGCCCTTCTGGAGCTTTAACCGGCGGACTTATCGTTCCATTCCAGCAGTTCATTCAACAGAGTATTTGAGGCAAAACCAAATACAAATGCCGATACGAAAAGATTAACTCCGGTCTGTAAATCTAATATTTCCGGCGGTTCATAAATGTAGTACGGATAGAGCAAAACCATCGCCAGAAAAGCAAACAGCAGGGCGCCGGCCGCCTGGATGAGGTATTTGTATTCAAAAGTTTTAATCTTCCCCTGTTTCATCTTACGGATAAAGGGCAAACCGGTCCGCATTAATACTCCCAGAAACAGGCCCAGGAAAACAATTAAAAGTTCCACCTCTATCGCCTCCCAAAATTTTATCTTTTTTTCAATCATACTTATCGCAAGTGATTTATGCAACTTAATAATGATTTATTTGTTCTCTCCCGGGAAATATTCTGGCAACCAACCAGGATAATTTGAATCAAGTGATTTTTCAGGGGATATTTACTATAATTAGTATGTTCACTACTAACTTCCGGCGGGTGATACACAGTGAAAATGGCTTTAATTTCCTTCGGGATTCCCCGGCGGGTTCACATCCGCAGCGTTGATCCCGAGGAGGATGAACTTTTTGAAACAGTAGTCAAACGCGGGAAAAAAATTGCTTCCACCAGTAACCAACTGGATCGGGAAATGCTGGGCAAACTCAAGGAACACAATGTTAACAGGTTGTGGATCCGGCAAAAACGTTATCAATGGATTTCCCGGCGGCAGGCCCGGGAAAGAAACGCCAACCTGGAAAAGGTGGATGAAATCAACGTGGACGTGGGCAAAGCCATTCTCGGGCTGGCTGAAATTGATGAAATTTACGGCCTGGCCAAACTTATAAAACAATACCTTTCCCTGGCGATTGATCCGCCCACGAAACAGCAGTGTAAAAATATTCTTAAAAAGTTAAAAGAGCTCAAACCTGAAGTGGAAAAATTCCGAAACCAACTAAATGAAATCGAAGATAAACAAACTAAACATAAAGTAATAAAACTTCTCCAAAAAAATCCAGA
>JBNJDC010000153.1:0-4175 GCA_051744565.1 bacterium | reverse complement strand
GCAGAAAATTGAAATTTATTCGATTAAATTCCGGCGGGCATAATTGACAATTTCTTCTTCCAGTTTGAACTCCCCCGCTCTGTTTATTTCCTGGACACATGTGGGACTTGTAACATTAATCTCCGTTACTTTATCCCCAACCAGATCCAGCCCTACCAGATAGAGACCCCGGCGCAAAAGCTCGGGCTTGAGCCGGCGGCAGATTTTTCTTTCTCTGTCGGAAATATACACATCTCCGGCTGAACCACCGGAATGAAGGTTAGCCCGAAAATCTCCGCTGCGCGGTATTCTTGTTAAGCCGCCAATTGGTTTGCCCCCGAGCAGAATCAACCGGCGATCTCCTTCTTCTACAACTTCCGGCAAAAATTTCTGGAGCATAAAACTTTGTTCTCCGCCAGCGGACAGTTCACGATACACTTGATCAAATTTATCTTCATCCCGACGGACACGGTAAACCTCTTCCCCTCCATACCCGGAAAGAGATTTCGCCACAGCTTCTCCCCCGCACTGTTGGATAAACCGGCGGGCTGATTTTTTATTCGCCCCCACCCAGGTGGGAGGTATCAAATCGGGGAAGCGAAGGATAAAAAGTTTTTCATTCGAATCGCGGATACCCCGGGGACTGTTCAATACAGGTGTACTTACTTCTTCCAGCAGGTAAGTAGAATATAAATACTGACTGTCAAAAGGAGGATCCTCGCGCATCCAGACGAGGTCAAAATTATCCACCGACAGGTGGGAGTGCTGGATTCTTTTAAAATGTTCATGTTCCCCGGACTGCCGGACACTTATCTGCTCTACCGTTCCCTGAAGATCTCCACCAAAAAAAGCAAGATCCCCAGACGAGCAGCACCAGATTTCCCCGCCATTTTGTTCCACCGCCCGCATAATTACGTAAGTGGTATCATGACGGGGGTCAAACTCCTCGACAGGATCAACTATAAACAGGTGTTTTTCAGGCAACGTCTTCGATCAGAGCAGGTAATCTTCAGCCATATCATAATATTCAGTAGCGGCTTCTTTCAGTTCATCAGCCGTACTGGTGGGAAAGGAATAGACTTCAACCCGCACTCCATTTCCTTTAAGCATTTCCACCAGGTCCACAAAATCACCATCACCACTGACCAGACAGACAACATCCACCCGCTCGCCAACGGCAATAGCATCAATGGCAATTCCCATGTCCCAGTCCCCTTTGGCACTACCGTCGGGCCGGGTGCGCAGCTGTTTATTTTTAACTTCATAGCCCAGGGAATATAAAAAATCCTGAAACTTGGACTGATCAATATCTTCGGTTTGAACAAGATAAGCAAGAGCCCGAATTAACTTTCGACCCCTGATTGTTTCATCCAGAAGTTTGTCAAAATTAACTTTACCATTGTACTGATATTTTGCCGAATAATACATGTTTTGAACGTCTACAAAAACTGCAACTCTCTGGTGTTTATTTACTGTCATTGGAACTAAAACTCCTCCGGTATATATTAAAATTCAACCACAAACGTAAAATGTAAATGATTTAAAAAACAAGTTTTTTTAAACCGTTCAACCCTCCTTTCCATTTATGAAATAAAACAATTTCTGATTCTTTCCTATTTTACCTTATCATATTTATAGAAAAAAAGGGATGAATAATTTTGGCGACCAAAAAATGGCGCAATACAAGCCAGTCAAATAACCCCAAAAACAAACAACAAAAATTCATCTTAACGGAGGCCAAAAAATTAACCCCCCTGCTACTTACAGGCCAAAAATTAAGGAATCCTTTTTATACAAATTCTTAAATCATCACAAAAAAAGCCGTAAATAAAACTCTCACTTCCAGCCAGCCGGCGAAGATATATAGGCCTCATTCTTTTGACTAAAGGATAAACCAGTCCATTAGAATTCATTATCAACAGTTAAAGTAACTACCGGCAATAATTATATTCCGGCTATACAGACAAACTGACGGGGTTAAAGACCAAAAATACCTCCCTGGCGAGACAACCGATAATCCCCCTCTCACAGCGGAAGCCAAAACTTCGCCGGTGGTTGAAGTGGGCTACTTCAAGGAACAAAAAAATGTTTTCCAAAATCGCCCGCTCCAACATTATGTTTTAGGTTTTACCTGAAAATACGTTGTTTATAATATTTAAACTATATTTTTTATTGTTAATTATTAATAATGAGGTATTTAAAGAAAAAAAGTATCTCAAAAAAGGAGGAAAAGAATTACAGGTGATCTACAAGTTTATTGTAACGCTGAAGATTCATATCCAGCAGGCGACGGATTTCTTCCTGCTGTTCTTCCAGTTTATTCAAACGTCGATCAAATTTTTCCAGCATCTTTTCCAGCTTTTCCGTCGGGATATTTTCCTGGTTGGTTTGACTCTCGGAAGACTGATCAGGCTCGTCCCCAACTGCGCCGCCCGAGCGACGGGCGAATTTTTTCTCACGTTCAAGTCGTGTTTTAACTTCTTCAACTGACAGTTCTTCTCGCTTGATAAGGTAGCGGACATACTCCAGATCCTCAATATTTTTGTCGGAAAAAAGACGTTGATTATTACTGCCCCGAGCAATGTTTAGAAACTTCCCAAATTCCCGATCATAATAACGAATCGTGGACTCGGGCAACCCGGTTTTTTCGCTGACCTGACTTATTGATAAAGTTTCCTCTGATTCTTCACTCACGGCGCGGGCACCACAATCCATTCGTGATCTTCAGTTTCTGTTTCATAAATAATCCCGCTGGTAGTGTCAGTCAACCAGCCCCCGGCTTCCCCGGGATTAAAATGCTGGTAAGAATTTTCAACGGCTCGCCTGCAGTGAGTATGACCATTAATTACGACATCAATTTCATCCGAAATTTCTTCGGGCAAATCCTCCGGCCGGTGGGCAAGCAGAATATTTTTATTATCAAGTTTCAGCCGATGGGGGGACTGATAAAGTTCCACATTATTTTCTGCAGCCTTTTCCTTCAGCATTTCCTTATCACCATCATTGTTTCCAAAGACACCGACCACCCGGCCATCAAAATCCGCCAGAGGACCGATGGTAAATGGAGCAATGTAATCGCCCGCGTGCAGCAAAAAATCCGCCTCACGGTGATTATAATAATTTACCAAAAAATTTATTGCGGCAAGATTATCATGGGTATCGGCAATTATTCCAATTTTCATTTTAACTACCACCTTAACCTGAAACTTTCACGAGTATAATAAAATTTACTATGAACTAATCCGATCAAATTCCCGGGGTAATTCTTCCCGCAAAATAATTTCAATAGCATCATCGGCCAGCCCCAATTTATTTACTTCTTCCTCGTTAAGATATGAAATATCATCATCGCCGCTAAATCCAAGATTCTTTGTTTTAGCAAGTACACTTGCCAGGTGAATCACAGTAACCATTTCATCTTCAGCTTCAGCAGGATAATAGTAATAACGCGCTGTTTTACTTAAAATAGAAGGCAAATTCCAGTGCTCCAGAACTGCAGCTCCAAGCTCACAATGGGTTGTCTCCAGAGTTTCCTCCTCAGCCTGAATCATGGTTAGGCCCTCGCTATTAGCCTTTTGAAGAATACGAATTAACTCCCGGTGCAGATGCTGATCAATCACCGCCCGGCCAATAGCATGCAGATGACCGGCACTGAAAGCACAATCCTGTCTTTCAGCAGCAAAACCAAGCCTTTTACTAATAATTTCTCCGGCGGCCCCAACAGCCAGGGAATAATTCCAGAACTCTTCCCGGGGAAACCCATCACATTCAGGAGCAGTATAATGCTGCTCCATCCCATAACTCAGGGCAAGACTGCGGACAGTATTAAACCCCAGGATTGTAACTGCCTGCTGAATGCTGTTAACCTTTCCCGCCCTTCCATAATAACGACTATTGGCAAATTTAAGCACCTGGGCGGACAGCGAAGGATCAGAACGTATAGCTCGGCCAAGATCCGAAGCATCAGTTTCCGCTTTATTCACCAGGGCTACAACCCGGTTGGTCACCTGAGGCAGACTGGGAATTGAATCGATCTTATCCGCCAGAACTTCAACCTCGGTCCTATTTTTTTGTTCGGCCATAAATCCTAAATTTCCTTTAAAACTTTACTCATAGCTACCGGGCTGAAAATAATGCTTAATCTTTTCGTATAAATCTGCTCCTATTCCCGGAACCCGGCGCAGATCTTCCCGGCT